>OMYE01000101.1 GCA_900315145.1 uncultured Pseudomonadota bacterium
GGTGAACTGCTTGAAATGAATATGTTGGCAAAGACCTTCCGTTATAACAATACTGCAACTACCAAGAATAAAAGCGGTAGAGCGAGCAAGAGAGGTAAATAATGAAAAAGTTAGCGTTAGTTAATTTGCTTCTTGCTACAGCCATTGGCTTGAGTGCATGCGGTAAATATAATGATGATATTCAGCAGTATGCTCAGAATGCATTAAGACAGGCAACTTCCCGTATTGAGGAATTACCTAAAGTTAATACTTTTGTGGCAATGAAGTTTGAACCGAAGACTGATAGAATGCCGTTCGTTTTACCTAAACCAGAAATTTCTATGGTTCAACCGTTGAAACCTCTCGACTGTGAACAGCCAGATCGTGAAAGAGCAATGGAAGAACTTGAACAGTTTGCTTTAGATAACTTATTCATGAAAGGTACTATCAGTATAGACGGTAAGTTAAAGGCAATCATCCAAACTGCAGATGGAGTTCTGGTGAACGTAACCCCAGGTATGCACATGGGGCTTAACTTTGGTAAAGTTGTACGTGTAGCTCCGGATTCAGTTGAAGTAGAAGAGTTTATTTCTGACGGTAAAGGATGTTGGGATAAACGTAACAGTCGTATTGATTTAATTACAGCGGAATAGTTTAGCAGGCAGGAAAAATTATGAATTTACAAAAAAATAAATTAGGGCTTTTTGTAATGCTGGCTACCGTGGCTGGCGTAGTACTGCCTGCCGAGGCAGCTACCAAGCTCGAAAACATTAAGGTTAATGACTCTCTGGCAAGTCAGACTAAGATTGAACTTCAGTTCGATGGTCCTGTAGGTTCTTATCAGGACAGACTGCAGTATCAGCCGGAACAGCTCATCATCAACCTTTCTGATGCAGAATCTGCATTACTTAAGGATAAGTTGGATGTTAATGTAAACGGAATCAAGCAGTTGTCCGTTAATCAGACCGGTGAAGGACTCGATCTTGTTTTCGGTTTGAACTCACTTGTTCCATATGAAGTTTCTCAGCAGAACAATTCTCTTTATGTAACAATTGGTGCCGATCCACGTGTTACTGCTGCTCGTAACGGTGTAAAGAGTCCTACTGTGCTCGGTACCAATGCAAGCAAGTCTGTAGCCGGCGGTATCAATCGTATTAATGGTATTTCATTTAAGAAGAATTCAGCAGGTGATGGTCTGGTAGTGGTTAATCTTGATAACAAGAGTGCTGCACTTGATCTTCAGAACAAAGGTTCTCATCTGATTGCTAAGTTCCATGGCACCAATGTTGCTTCAGATCTTCTTGCTGTAATGGATGTTGCTGATTATGCTACCAGTGTGAAGTCAATTGATGTTTCACAGACAGCTGACGGTGCAGTTCTTGATATGGCTATGTACAATTCTGAGTATACAGCAAAGTATGACCAGACCGGTGATACTGTTGTTATCAACGTAGCCAAGAAGAAGCCAGTTGTTAAGATTGACAACACTCAGAAGTACAGCGGTAAGTTAATTTCTCTTTCTTTCCAGGATGTTCCTGTACGTTCAGCCTTGAAGGTTTTAGCTCAGGAAGTTAATTTAAACCTCGTTATGAATGATAACGTTAATGGTAATATCACCATTAACTTTGAAAGTGTACCTTGGGATCAGGCCTTAGATACAATTTTACGTGTTAAGGGTCTTGACAAGCGTGTTGAAGGTACCATTCTCTTAATCGGTAGCCAGGATGAACTTGCTCAGTATGAACAGAAGCAGCTGGAAGAACAGGAAAAGAGAACTGCAAAGGAACCTTTGATTACCGAATATATTCAGGTTAATTATGCTAAGGCAGCAGACTTTGTTAAGCTGATTTCCACTAAGGACTCTGAACTGTCAATCAAGGCTGATAATGCCGGTCAGTATGGTGGTGGTAACGGTGCCGAATCTTCTGAAAGCTTACTTTCAGCTCGTGGTACAGTTACTGTTGACGAAAGAACCAATACCTTAATTATTAAGGATACTGAATCTTCTATTGCCAATATCAGAAGACTTGTTGAGACTTTAGATACTCCTGTTCAGCAGGTTGTTATTGAATCACGTATCGTTACAGTTACTGAAGGTTCTGATTTAAGCCTTGGTGTTCAGTGGAATATTGATACCAATAACCCTCATGCAAATACTACTGGTTATTTAGGTAATCCTAATAATGGTAAGTGGTATACCGGTGCTGCAGAAGTCGGTAATCTTGCACCTGCTGCTGGTGCTGCAGCCGGTTCATTCTCGCTTGGCCGTATAACTAAGAACTTTGCTGTGAACATGGCTCTGACTGCGTTGGAAACTGAAAACCGTGTTGATGTTGTTGCAAGTCCAAGAATTACAACAACCAATCAGAAGGAAGCCTACATTGAACAGGGTATTGAAATTCCATCAATTACTTCCGCTTCAAGTGGTGCTACCACAATTGAATGGAAGAAAGCAGTGCTTAGTATGAAGGTTACTCCTCAGATTACTCCTGATGATGCCGTATTCTTAGATCTTGAAATTACTAAGGATGATAAGGGTGATTCAGTTGAATTCTTAGGTTCTGAATCTGTATCTATTGCTACTAACGAACTCAAGACTCAGGTGCTTGTAGCTAATGGCGAAACTTTGGTACTTGGTGGTGTGTTCAATCAGACAGTAACCCGCTCCGTATCTAAGGTTCCATTATTAGGTGATATTCCAGTACTCGGCTGGTTGTTCAAGAGTATTAAGAATACAAGTGATAAGAATGAAATGTTAATTTTCATCACTCCTCACATTGTTAAGTCAGCAATTTAATTTGACTTAAATAGTTAAATTAAAATCAATTAAGGGTCGCATTGCGACCCTTTTTTTTGTTTTATTAACATTTACTGTTTGGTGTTTTGATTGTATGTCTATTCAATAGGTGATAATGATTTGATATTAGGCTATAATCAGCATTATTTATTTTAAATTCTTGTGTGTATTTTTTAACACTGTTTTATTTATGGTATTTATCCTATGACAGAAAAGCAGAGTATTTTTTTAGTTGGTCCGATGGGGGCAGGGAAAAGTACTATAGGCAAAGTTCTTTCAGAGCTTACCTCTATGCCCCTGATAGATTCAGATGCTGAAATAGAAAAGAGAACCGGAGCAGATATCTCCTGGGTTTTTGATGTTGAAGGCGAGCAAGGGTTCAGAAAGAGAGAGGAAGCTGTTATTGATGAGTTAACTCAGGTTCCTGGTATTATCCTTGCCACAGGTGGCGGTGCCGTTAAAAATGCCAATAATCGTACTGCTTTATCATCACGCGGAGTGGTTGTTTATCTTAGGACTTCTGTTGAGAAGCAGTATCTTCGCACCTGCAGAGACACTAGAAGACCTCTGCTTAATAATCCCGATCCTAAAGGGACACTTGAGAAACTTATGCAGGAGCGTGAGCCTCTTTATAATGAGGTTGCAGATATTATTGTTGATACTGATTTCAGTTCCGCTAAGCAGATCGCCGTGCAGATTATCGAAAAATTTGAACAGATTAAAGGAAAGTAATGAAGACTTTAACAGTTGATTTGGGTGACCGCAGTTATCCGATTTTTATTGATTCCGGTTTGTTGAACAATGAATCGGTGTGGGGAAGTTACATAAAAAAGAAGGGTAATGTAGTTATCGTTACCAATACTACAGTTTGTCAGTGGTATCTCAATCCTCTTGAGTCAGCTGTATCCAGACTGGGGTACAAGGTGTCAAGCTGTATTCTGCCGGATGGAGAACAATATAAGAATCTTGACAGTTTTAACGCTATCATGACATTTCTTTTAGAACATAACTGTGGCAGAGATACCACACTGATAGCACTTGGCGGAGGGGTTATCGGGGATTTGACCGGTTTTGCAGCCGCTTCCTTCCAACGAGGTGTTGATTTTATCCAGGTTCCTACCACACTTCTTTCTCATGTCGATTCCTCAGTAGGTGGTAAAACCGGTATTAATCATCCTCTTGGAAAAAACATGATTGGTGCCTTTTATCAGCCTCAGGCTGTGGTAATTGATTTAGACTGTTTAAAAACCCTTCCTGAAAGAGAATTAGCTGCCGGAATGGCGGAGGTAATTAAGTACGGTATTATCTGGGATGCTGATTTCTTTTCATATTTAGAGAAGAACACGCCATCCGTGTGGAATCTTGATAATGAAGTTGTTTCTGAGGTGGTATACAGATGCTGTTCTATTAAAGCATCTGTTGTACACGAGGATGAAAAGGAAGGCGGTTTAAGAGCTATTCTCAATCTTGGCCATACCTTCGGTCATGCTATTGAAACCTATAAAGGTTACGGTGTATGGCTTCATGGTGAAGCAGTGGCTGCCGGTATAGTAATGGCTTCACATGTTGCACTCGGCAGGGGTTCTATAAGCACTGAGGAATTTGAAAGAATCAGAGATTTGCTTATAGCCAACAGACTGCCTGTTTCTAAACCTGAAGAAATGAATACTGATGATTTCTTAAAACTTATGGTTCATGATAAGAAAACTCTGAACGGTCGCATCAGATATGTGATACCTGATTGTCTTGGCAGGGCTTCAGTAAAGGATGATCTGACTCAGTCAGAAATCAGTGCTGCCATAGAGGCATAGAAAACTTCTTAATATTCGAATTTTATCGAGCTGATGATATAAGACTATGAAGCTGGCAGAGTTATAATATCCTGAATACAGTCAGTTTAAAAGCAGAAAAGTTTTACTTTTTTGCTTTTTCATATATTCATTTATTTTTTTATTTTATTTCACAGTACAGATGTAAAATATACTGAAATTCAACAGTTTGACGTATTTGTTTTATATAATCACCGTTTGTGATAGTTAAGTTTATTCAGGTCTCATTAATACATATTAAGTTGGGGATAAAAATGGCTTTAGAACAGTTGCCAGTGTTAACTAGTCAAAGTTCTCTGGTTGAAAGAATTAAATATCAGTTATCCGTAGGAGCTCCTTTTGTCATGGTTAAGGGGGCTTTAGGATCTGGCAAGACCGTTATATGTGAGCAGTTAATATCTTCAATGGATGATACTTTTGTTAAGGCCTTTATTCCGTGTTCCGGGAACAGTGATCTGACTAAGTATCGTGAAATGCTCTTGAATCAGCTTTCTGTTCACCAGAAGTTTAATATAAATGATCGTTTGATTGGCTCAATTCAGAAATTCAACTTTGGTGATAAAAAAGTGTTGATCGTTATTGATGATTTCGATCTTTTAATTGATCGCTTTTTTACAGAATTGACTGAAGTGTACAATACCTATGTTGGAGACAAGTTGATTTCAATTGTTGCAATGACTTCAGCGAATAAATTTGAACAGAAATGCCGGCAATTGAAATCTCAAAGGATTAATCCTTTAATTATGGAGATTAAACCTTTAAGCATTCAGGAAAGTATTGTTGTTATGTCCTACTACGGCAGTCAGGTTGGATTGCACGGGATGGATGATAAAACTCTTAAAAATAATAAGGATTTATTATCAGCTAAAGGTAATCCGTTAGCCATTAAAGGTATTGTGGAGAGAATGTCCGGTACAGAAAGTAATATGTACTACCCGCTAGACAGGAGTAACGAACGGATTAAGGCTAGGATTCTGCTCGCAGTTGGTGGGGTTATTACCGCTGTAATTGTTGCTTTGCTGATAATTCTTTTTATCAGAAATCAGTATAAGATTTCTGATAAAAGTGTTCAGAATCAATCTGATGCTCAGGTTCAGAATGAAGTAGCTGTGATTGATAAAATGGACATTGAGGATGAAAAGATTGGCGAAGATTCTCTAACTCCGGAATTAAATACGACTAGAGATAATCTTGATCCGACAGTCGTTGTGACAGAACAAGTTAATAATGAAACTGATACTGTTGATGATAAAGCTAAAGATGGTGATGATTCAGGGAATATTGTTATTTCTGATGAAGATAATATCGAGCTCACAGATAATGTAAAGGATGAAAATGCTGTTAATTTAGAGACGACGGATAAGAATAATGTCAATATAGATCCTAAGAAACATGAAGTATCAAAAGAGGAAATAGAGCGAAAGCGAGCAGAAGCAGATATAGAAGCTAAGGCAAAAGAATTACAGCAAAAAGAAATACTGGTAAAGGCAGAAGCCGAAAAGAAGGCGGCCGAAGAAAAGGCAAGATTAGAAGCTGAAGCCAAGAAGAAGGAGGAGCTCGCTAAGGCGGAAGCCGAAAAGAAGGCGGCTCAGGAAAAGGCTAGATTAGAAGCTGAAGCAAAGAAAAAGGAAGAGCTCGCTAAGGCGGAAGCAGAAAAGAAGGCGGCTCAGGAAAAGGCTAGAATAGAGGCTGAAGCTAAGAAAAAGGAAGAGCTCGCTAAGGCAGAAGCCGAAAAGAAGGCGGCTCAGGAAAAGGCTGGATTAGAGGCTGAAGCTAAGAAGAAGGAAGAGCTGGCTAAGGCGGAAGCAGAAAAGAAGGTGGCTCAGGAAAAGGCTAGATTAGAAGCTGAAGCAAAGAAAAAGGAAGAGCTCGCTAAGGCAGAAGCAGAAAAGAAGGCGGCTCAGGAAAGGGCAAGATTAGAATCTGAAGCCAAGAAGAAAGAAGAATTGGCGAAAGCAGAAGCCTCTAGGAAAAATGCT
>OMYE01000073.1 GCA_900315145.1 uncultured Pseudomonadota bacterium
ATCCGGCTTTAATACCAATATTCTGATACTTGGCAAAACAGGTGTAGGTAAATCAAGTCTTGTAAACTACCTTTACGGTCAGAATATAGCCATAGCCAAATCCGGAAAGCCGGTAACTCTGCGCGGTTTTCATAAACACCCTTCTTTTAAGTACAAATCTCTTAATGTAACAGTTTATGACAGCTGGGGGCTTGAACCTGACAAGGTGGATGAATGGCGTGATGATCTGCACGCTGAACTGGAAAAAGCCGATAGCAGTAATATAGCCGACTGGTTCCATACGGTAATCTACTGCTATGATGCCAAACGCTCCCGCCTTGATGATTATGAAAGAATCCATATCATTGATGAACTCATCAGTAAAGGTGTCAGAATCATCTTTGCCATGACTAAATGGGGGTTATGCAGTGAAAGGGAAAAAAACGCCGCCGGAGATATTCTAAAAAAATACTATCCTGATTTCAGCAGAATCCCCATTGAATCAGTCAGTCAGAAGCTGCGTAACCAGACACAGACCGTTCAATGCGGAAGAGATGAGCTTTTTCATGAAATGTGTCTGAATCTCCGGGAGAACCTTATATATAAACTTATTTCCAGAACGGAAAGCAGCATTAAGCAGGCATCTGAAAAATCCGGCCGGAGGGTTCTCGAATATTACGATAGAAAAGCCGGTCTCTTTACTATATATGGCAGTGATTTTCTTAATGAAATAAAGAATACTGCTGATAAGACATATAAGGAAAACCTGAGTGCGGTCTATAAAGACTTTGTCAGCATATTTACCCAGATAAATGCCATGAGTAAAAGCATCATTATGACCTATTCCGGACTTAGCATTAATGAGGACGGCCGAATCATCGATGAAATACTTTCGAGACATACAGACAATGTCCGGGGCTGGGAAAACAGTGTAAGCGAATATGTATTCAGTCTGCTGAGTGCGATCAGCTGGCCTACTCTTCTGATACGCAGGTTCTGGATTAAAAGAAAATACCGGAATGAAATCGAAAAGAATCTCGGTATCGTGAATACCAACATTATGAATGACTTTAAAAACCATCTTACTGCCATTCGAAATACTGAAAATAATATTAAGGAAAAGTTCCTGAAAAGTGTCAGAGAAAAAATGAATAAGCAGTAGCTTTTCTGAAGGATTGTTTCCTGCAGACAGTTATGCATAGTGATAACTTATTATCCGCTGATAATTGATAATGCCGTTAACCGGATAGCGGTTAACGGCATTAAATTATTCTTACTGTACGGACAGGATGCCTAACAGTTATTTATAATCTGTAGGAACCAGTATTCCCTTTTCAGCATAGTACTTGGAAGCCCCTTTATGGAATGGTACTGAAACATTCTTTGAAGCATTTTCCGGGGTAATGCTGTAATTCTTCGGCAGAATATCTCCATACTTGCCGGAGTTTTTAAAGAATATTGAAGTTATTTTGTAAACATCATCATCAGAGAGATTATTGCTTACAAGAAGAAGACTCTTAATACCTACCGTATTAACATCCTCAGTCTGACCTTTATATGTACCGGCTGGAATTGTATAAGGACTGTAGTAAGTGTAGTTGTCTATGATTTTCTCGACCTTATCATTCTCAACCGGAAGCACCTTAATCTGGAGCTCATTTGACAGTTTTTTGATGAGGTTGTCATTGACGGCCAGAGTTACAAAAAACGCATCAATTTTATTATTCTTGATAGCCTGAATGGAGTCATCATAGCTCAAATTAATCTGGGTAATCTTATAGCTGTCAGCAAGGTTGTAGGTTTCAAGTATCTGTAAAGCATTCTTTTCCGTACCGGAATGAAGTTCACCGACTGATACTTTCTTACCGCTAAGATCGGATATCTTATTGATATTGCTGTCTGCTCTGACGATAACATGACATGCTTCAGTATAAAGACCGGCCACAGCTGAGAATGCGTTCATTTCGAACCCGCCTCTGAATATTCCCACAGCATGGTACGCATCATAGGCGACATCATTCTGGGCAAAGGCCAGCTGGAAATTATTGTTATTGAGCTGACGGACATTAGTTGCAGAACCAGATGTTTCCATTACCTTGACTTTAAATTCACCATCTGCCTTCAGTTGTTCGGACAGGCTTTCTGCAAACTTGAAATAGTTACCGGACTGTTTAGCCGCTCCTATTTTAAGGTCTGAGTCGGAACAGCCGACCATTGCAAAAGTCCCCAGCAACACCATGGTTCCGAAACTAAAAATTGTGCTCTTCATATAATGTTCACCCCGCGCATAAATTCAGTTAAGCAGAAGCTGAATGTCATTCCTCTGTAATATCCAACCTCTTATGATTCGAAGATGGTCAAACCTCCGGCATACATGTGTCTTATTTTCCGGAAAATACTGTACTGCATTTTAAACCCGCATCAGGATGCAATACGGCAGTCATCAGAAACATACACCGGTCTGGTAAAAAACAGTAACAGGATAATGTGATCATTATCCGGCTGATGAAATTTTTGTTCATCAGTTTTTTATACTAATACGTCCGGTTGAGTTATCCATTTTCCGTCAGCAATCAGGCATACCGTCCTGACTCTGCACAGTCAGCGCCACTGCTATTTACATGATATACCATTAACAGCTGAAACACTGAGAGTTTTCTGACAAAATCGCAATGATAATGCATAAATATGTGATAAATGATGCTTAAAAAAGCAAAAAATTTAATTTTAAGAAAAAAAATATGCTAACTATCATGCCCTGGAGCTTAAAGAATACACCAAATAAAAACTATACTAATACTATATGCATGTTTGAGGTGCGTCTGACGAATAAGATGCATAGAAAAAGTTTTTTTATTTTCTAGGAATAGTCTGTGTCTCTACAATATGCGAAATGAGTGGATCTGATCCCGTATTTATGACCTTGAGGCAACGACAGATACTCCGGCACTTTCATGTCGGAGTTCTTTGATTTCATGCAGAATGATAAAAGAATATGCATAGTTTTTAAGATCCTGTGCATGGCTGACTATCCATGTTTAAAGACTGTATCTGTCGCCATACAGATGTTTCATAATGCATCGGGAACATTTTTCCTGGTAAAAACTTAAAAAGCTGCCGGAATCTTTTCCGGCAGCTTTTTAGTTTACTTCATCAGATCTATGGCCACACCCTTCAGTTTATCAACTCTCTGCGCTTCAGAGCGTCCCTGATTAAAGGCGTTCTTACATTCTGCCAGAGCCTTGAGATAGGTAGATCTGTATGTTGCCCTGCCGTTATTAAGAGTCGGTTTAATATGTCCGTTCGGATAGGCTGTCTTTCCGCTGATAATCTGGCCGTGAATGGTGGAAACATCATTTCTTGACTTCCACAGCTCAATGCCTTCAGTTGATACCTTTATGACGTTATCAAGGAAATTATTAAGAGCGTTGTAGACTGACTGGTACCCCTGAACCGGGTTATCCTTATTTGCATTGCCGTACCAGACATCAAGCTTGGACTTTATGGCTGTTGCTTTGTCTATTGCCTTCTGGGCATTCCCCTCAAAATTATCAAACATGGAATTGCCAAACTGTCTGATATGATTGTCAATGGCGGTAATCTCATTAAACATTGTCGGATCACCGGTATGCCAGTAGTTCTTTAAACCTGAAACCTCCAGAGCCTCTGCCGGAGAAGGAATTTTTGAAGTAATCATATTCGGCATGTTTTTGCTGTAGTCAACACACTTGTCTATTCCCCGGTCTACAGCAGACAAACCGTCAATGACACTGCTTTTACCGTTATCGTCAAGATACTTGTAGATATCACGCATCTTGTCAATGGCATGGAAAAAGTCTTTCTCATCAAGTTCGTAGGTAATATTACTGATTTCCTGATCAATCTCCTTCAGACTATCGATATTGTAAAACAGATCGGAAATCACCTGATATTCGCTGTCAGCATAGTCAACTGCATAGACATTACGCGGTATCCCCGGAGGAAGAGTGTACTGATCGTAGTCAACAATAGCAAAAGCAGCATTGGTGAAATGTGAGAAGTTGTTGTACTTCTTGTTAAGCTCCTTCTGAAGGCCGGCCGCAGATCTGTTGAAATAGTCACGCATTTCAGAGTAACGGGCCATAGGTTTGTTACCTGATACATATGCTGAACCGGATGCCGGATACATGGTCATGGTAAATACGGTTCCGGCTATAATATACTGAACAAATTTATTTAACATCCCTGCTCCCCCTTAAAATCTTCCGGCATAGTCATCAACATACCAGCGTCCGCCACCGGTACGAATCAGCTTATGCGGATGCGGAGTACCGAGCTGCTTACCGTTTTCATCGTAAGCCCTGCTTTCAACCACGGCATATTCCACCATAACCCCCTGAGTTTTACGGAGAACATCCTTCTGTTCCTCGTCGAGGAAAAAGTTCTCCTCAGCATTATTTTCATCAAACCCCTTGGATACGGTAACTTTGGCACTGTCAAAGGTGGCGTGCACATATTCACGCAGGAATCTCTCCTGATGCAGATCCCAGTGATACTTTATCAGAGAAAGAGCAACCGGAGTCTTTTTGCGTTCAGGTGAAATACATTCAAGATACAGATCGTAGTTCTTCTCCTTTATTGCCGTCATGAAGATTTCCATGAGTCTTTCAGGTTTAACATCCTGAGGTATTTCTTTAACTGTGTACCAGGAACTCTTGATATCAGCGACTTTGTCCTCGCCGGCAAAATAACCGGAACTGTCAGATTTTTCATCATATACAGCCACTACATGGCCGGGAACCTTGATGGCCACCGGTTCAACCACCCAGCCCATCTGGAACTTGCCTTTTCTTTCATCTCCGGCCATAGGAATTTCAGCGGTAATATCCACGATTTTACCGATTACAGTATAAGTGTTGATATCGGCAAGAGAGGCATCAACATTGCGACGGTAGCGTTTTACGGCCTCATAAGGACCAAGCCATTCCCTGCCGCCGATATCGACAAAGTAGTATCCGGTTGAAGGTTTACCATGCCAGACGTATTCACCGGTAGCTCCATAGAACTGATTTCCTGGATAGGAGATATCATTAAGAACAACATACCTGCCGGCAAGATCCTCAACACTCACCTTTTTGAAATCGGGAGCCGGAAATTCCTTATCAATGGAATCAACACCTGATGCAAGGATTTTTTTCCATTCAGCCTCGCCAAGTTCAGATACGGTTTTTCTGAGCTCGGATTCATCACGTTTATATTTTGTCCACTGAGGATCAACCTGAGTAACCCCTCCCTTACTTTTCATGAGAGCTGCTTTTGTACGCTGGAAGAGCTTTTCCACTTCCGGATCATCAGGATACTGTTCCTTCAATTTCTGTACGCGGGAAAGAGCATCCTTTTTGGATCTCCAGACCATCTTTTCACCGCCGCGCTGCAGAGCAACTTCCTTTTCAAACTCAGTAACGTAGTAGTTGGCCTGCCCGACTTCCCGTTTAATCTTCTGTTCCAGTGCACTGTCGGCCGCATGAACGGCGGTGGACATGGAGACCGCCATAATGACGGACAGAGCAATATGATTTAACTTAAATTTCATCTGTTTCTTCCTTGAAAATAACACGACTGAAGCCGTCAGGATTAAAATTAACCATTAGAATCGTAACTATCCGAGAATTATAAAAATAAAATGTATGATACCTGTTCTATGGCATTAATATTAAAAAGTAAAATTAATGTAAATTTCTCTGATAGTAAACAGAATGATGTATAAATGTTGATTTAGTGCTCAAGATTTATCATCGTAGAATACCTCTTTATGATATTAACGGCTCCCATTATTTTTTTAACCATTCAGCAAAGAGGTAGCGAAAGTACATAGAAATTCAAAACCGGATAAGGTAACAGGATATTTCCTTGACCGTATCCCTATCCGGAATCTTACTCATGACTGAGTAAGATCAGAAAATGGCGCGCATGCTGTCTTCACTTTCATTAGTCAGAAAGTATCCCCGGTGCTCCTTAAGATAAAGAGCATTGGTTCCCTTAAAAAGGAAAAGCAGACCGTTAGTCTCCGGATTATCGGGATCCGGGACTTTCTGCACCTCATCAATCATAAAAGGTTCATTCTCCTTCATGGAACACTTTACTTTAGATTTTTCTACCATTATGGTGAGATTGCTGACTACCCCGTTCTGACTTTTACATAGGTTTGCCCCTCCAGCCTGCTATAGATACTATCGGCGACGTTTATCTCAATACTCCCGGTTTCTGATGCCGGTTCCGGCAGCTTAAGTTCTGTCCTTAAGGAATCAGCCAGTTCCCCTATTTTTGCAGGAAGCAGCGGATCATCCAGTATATCAGGGACATCGTTGTAATAATATTTTCTCAGAGCAGATTCGGCAAGGAGAATTATTCTATATGCCATATCAGGATCATACTCCTTCATATCCCTGTTGCTGTGATATGTGGCGATTCTGTATGCTACTTCCGGATAACGGTTATCCATATCCATGATAAGCCTGTCCATCTGTGAGTCGTTAATCCTTTTGAGAACATCTAAAGCCGCCGGAATACTGCGTATAACTCCTTCCCCGTTAAAGTACATATCTGCAAGAAGGCAGGTACCTCGGTCATAGGAAAGCAGCATTGCCATTGAAAGATACTTAAAAGCTTTATCATAATCAGGCGTACCGTTGTCAGTAAGACCGTAGTAGTAAATATGTCCGAGTACGGAGGCATATCTTCCTGTCTGTATTGAGAGCCCCTGCATTTCAATCAGTTCTAACAGACATTTTTCCGCAGCTTTCGGATTGTATTTGAAAACAGGATTATCATGAGTCATGCATGCTCTGTATTTAGCCTCAAGAGCCGCTACATTATTTATGAGACACTGTCTGTTTACAACGTTCTTGAATAATCTCTGGGTTTGCGGCCTTTCACAGCGCAGCACTTCATTATGATCGAGACACCTTATAAGATGAACATTCTGACGCTGAGTAAGCATTTTTATACCTCCGACACTTTTTCTGAACATCAGAAAGTTATCTATTACATCAGCATATTCTTTGAGTGCTATATTAAGGGCGCGGGATGGATCACTATCGAAAATGGTTAGAAAATCATACTGAATAAAATCTATGGATTTTGATTCTTTCAGAGGTTCCTCATATATAGCAGACTCTGACATGATATCGAATACTTTCTCCATATCCGCAAAAAGATACATAAAGAGCTCATGATCATTAAACGGCAGCGGATAGATGAGTATAATATGTAGTTCATTCTCGGTGTCGACGAAATACTGAAAGGAATCAGCCTCATACGGTCCTGGTTTCAGGTATTTATCAAAACCGGCATACTTGTACAGATTGCTGACCAGGGGATAATACCATCCATTATAAAAATCACTGAAATCAAGCTCCGGATCACCGGCAAAACGATTCATAGCCATAGCCAGATCTTCAATGGTAATCTGATATACAGTGTGATATTCCCGGTGTTCAGGTTTATCTCCGGTATAAAACCCGTCACCGTTCACATCCGCAAACTGCGAAACCAAAATCTCGCCGCGGTACTGTCATGAGCGTGGTTTCCCGGTTAAAAGAGATAGGCGTTGAATATCCGCATCACTGACATTTGTATATAAATTACTATATTCCGGGAACAGTAATCTGTTATTTCAGATCTTCCGGATTATCTTTTAAAAGGCGCTTTAGATCTAAATGGCGCTGTACATCACGCAGAATGCTCTTTTTAAATTCTGATAAATCAGACAGTTCATTGCAGTTGTGCTGGGAAATATCCAAATCCCAGAAGGCATCACAGTCTTTAAGCAGCATAACGTCTGTTCCCTTGAAAGACAGAACAACTTCATCTTCACCATTACCGTTTTTTCTTTCCGTAATTTCGTCAATGAAAAAAGACTCATTATTAATATTGGCGCATTTAATCCGGTTTTTTCTGGTAATCATAGCAATGTTGTACAGCATACAGGCAATACCATAGTTCAGGTAGACAATCAGTCTTCCGTCGTCAGGAACATCAGCCTCCTTATAGCCGGAGATAATGGTATAGACGTAGTCATCGTCTATATTAAAGGTAATAACCTTTGCAAGGTTTACTTCACTGAGGAAGAAATTGTAGAGATTCATCTGACTTATCCGGATAAATCTCTCATTATGTTCTTTACCCAGTTCAAGGAGTTCTCTATATGTGGCACACTTCAGCTTGATCAGCCTTATTTTCTCTGCGTCTGACGGATTGTCTCTTTTATTAGCCGCCAGTCTGGCTACCAGATAGTACCTGTATATTTCACGTAAATGTTCGGTGTAATCTTCTGATCCTGCACGCGGAAGTCTGCTTTCTTTGAATATGGCCAAATTGTATGCCGCTTCCATAAAAAACTCACCGTTACCGGCAATGAATTCATCTTTATAGTATTCATACAGGTAGTCATATAATTTAAAGGCAATTTCCGGATTCTTTGGCACATAGTGTCCTTCCGCATACATCTCTGCCAGAATAAACATACTTGTGCATCTGCCTAGAGAATAGGCGGTATAGCAGTAACGGTAGGCTTCTGCATACTGAGGTTCTCCCTTATTTAAATATCCGTTATAGTAAATCTGACCGAGAAGCTGGGCAAAACCGGCACAGGATGACGAGGCAGTATATGAGTTATCCGTACCCAGGATCTCCAGAAGCCTTTCGAGACATTCTTTGGCTTTCCGGTAATTCTGCCTGTAGCAGGGATTGTCTTTCATCATGGATGCTCTGGCCTTTGACTCCAGAGCCACAATATCATTGTTCCGGCATCCTTCCTCAACCAGTTTTATAAGCAGAGGGAGCTGCCCGCGTCCGGAAATTTTTTTAACCTCATCAGGTAAAGCTGAACAGCGGATAAAATCTTTTCTCTGAACAGGAGTCATGTGATACTCACTGATATCCTTTCCTGATGCAACAAAATCGAGATAATTGCTGATTCTTGAAGCATACTCCCGGAACATCTGTCTGATTGCTCTGTCAGGTTCATCGATATAACACTTAAAGTGCGGATAGAACGTAAAATTGAATTTATCGAATTCCTCTTTGCTGCCATCCATTCTTTTTAGACATAATAAAACATTGAGTTCATCGTTCATCTGATAGATGATATGACTTATCATCTCATTGTCATTAACAGGAAGAATATAATTCTCCCCGCAAGAGAGCGTTTCCTGATTTTTTGCGGATTCCCGGGCTTCACTGTCATCCGGATAAAGATAATCTGTAATTCCGAGATATTTATGAATCCCGTTGAGAAAAGGTAATATCCATGAGAACAGAAATACTTCTTCAGAAAAAGACTCATCTTCGGCAAATTTAGTGAAGGCCTCTGCAAAATCTGTCACCTGAGCCTTATATATGACATTTCCTTTTATAAGGTCGGAATTATTACCGGTATAGTGACCTTCATCATCAAGTTCCGCAAATTTATCAGACGTGATTTCACCGCGGATAAACTTCGCTAAGTTGATCTGGTTTAATTCTAATTTTCCGGCCATAAATTTATCCTGTTCAGTCTTTTCGGGCATCTGTAATTAAAATGATTATTATTTATGCGACGGATAACAGTATCCATACATAAAATATATTTTATATCTATAAATTAAATATGTCTATATTCTAAAGCTGTTTTATATGATTAATAGTGCGGACAGAACAATGTCCAACCAGTTCTCAGTATTTATCCGGAATAAAAAAATCTCCTTCCTCCGGAAAAGGCTATTAAAGAGAACCTGCCTTTCCAGCTTTGCTGACCTCATTATAACAGAAGCAGACTGCAGTCAGTATAAGATACTGGTTCATAATGAAATAATAGGCTGTTTAATGACGGTTAAATGTAGAATACATCACCGCAGTGGACACAGTTAAGCTGCTCATGCATAATATCCCTCATAATCTCGCAGGCGGCATCTCCGGTGCAATGGCATGTATAGAATACTGTAGGTATCTGAGTGAGCTTCCGGGCTGTTTCCGTAATTTCCCTGATTTCAGTTTCCGTATAGGCCGTTTTTTTCATAAAATGAAAGCCGCTCACTGAAGCATAGGGATAATCGCCGTAGATTTTACGGTAGGCATGAAGTATATTCAGAATACCGTGATGGGCGCATCCTGAAAACAGAATTTTTTTATCGGTTCTGCCGTTTTCTGAAAATATGAAATTCCTTTTATCCGGAGTATTTGGTTCTGCACCTTTGTTTACTGCCTCATCTGAGGAAAGTGAGATGACCAGACACTGCTCATGGGCAAAATTATCGGGGACAAGGCCTGCAGATGTTCTTATTTTTAAATTGCCGTTGGTTGAAGGCACAGGATAGATATCCTCAATATCTGAAAGAACGGTAAGTTCATCATCAATTACGGTTACAGAGCCGTCACATTTTATTACCTGTGGCAGGCTCAAGGCTTCAGGCGGAAGACCGATATAATGCTCTCCGCCCCTTAAGGAGTAGCAGCATGTGCCGGCATACCTGCTCATGTAGATTGAGGCATGACTGTTAATCCCGGCAAAATAAGGAATACCGCCACCGTGATCATAATGACCGTGACTCAAAAACAGAGTATCAACTTCCTCAAGCTTCACCCCGAGTATGCGGGCATTACCCATAAACATCTGCGATGCCCCGGTATCCATCAGCACCCGGTGTCCGGGAGATTCAATGTAAAACGAAAGCCCGTGCTCTGCATGAAGACCGCTGAAAGGAGAACTCAAGCTTAAAGAGTTTTCAACCAGGGTAACCACCTTAAGGCATTTCTCATGACTGTTTATATTTTTTCTGTTTTCCATCTTAACTGTAATTTGTACTTATTCTGTTTTGTATCCGCCGATCACTGTCATTCAAAGATAAATTTTGCTAAATTTTGAAATGAATACCTCTTTCAATCAAAAAACTGTTTATATCCTCTTTGGAAGGCATCACCGCCAGAGCCCCTCTTCTTGTGGTAATAATCGAAGCGGCAGCATTGGCAATAACAAGACATTCTTTAAGTTCCGCCTCAGTGAGGTGAGAAATGTCCTTTTGGAGAAGATAAGAGACAGCACAGGCACAAAAGGTATCACCTGCTCCTGTGGTTTCAATGGTGTCCGGATTGATAAAACCATCAGCAGATACAGCAGTATTCTTATAAAAAACACTGCTGCCGGCAGCTCCTGACGTAGCAAAAACCACGGGAATGGCGAATTTCTGCTGAATCATTTCCGCTCCGGATGCAATATCGGTTTCTCCGGTATAAAATTCAATTTCATTATCAGCAATTTTCAGAATGTCACATACAGAAAATCCGTATTCCATGGCTTTCCGGGCATCATTCCGGCTGTGCCATAACGGCTCCCGGTAATTAGGATCAAAGGAAATAAGTAGTCCGGAGTCACGGGCAATATCTACAGCTTTCTTTGTAGCTGAACGTACCGGCTCATCAGTAAGCGACAGTGTTCCGAAATGAAACAGTCTTGAACTCCGGATTATTTCAGCTGATGCAACGGCTTCTTCAGTGGTAAGCATCATATCAGCCCCCGGTTTTCTAAAAAAGGCAAAATCCCGGTCCCCGTCCGGACGTTTTCCGACGAAGGCCAGGGTTGTCGGAATTTTATCATCAAGGAAAAGCCGGTCGGCATTAATTCCGGCAGCCGTAATTTTCTCTTTCAGCATTCTGCCAAGAAAGTCATTTCCGACCTTACCGATAAATGCGGTTTTGGCACCAAGTTTTTCCAGCATAGCCAGCATATTGCAAGGTGCACCGCCGGGATTTGCTTCAAACAGGCGGTTTCCCTGTGTACTTAAGCCGTTGTCAGTAAAATCTATTAAAAGCTCGCCCAGAGCGACCACATCATATTTTTTCATTGTAGTAATACCTGCTTTATCCGTAAAAATATCAGCTCACGCATTATAACGGGAAGGGACAGTTTAGTATACGGCTTTGCGGTCTGTACCGCGGGCTACACCTTATTGATTCCGAAAAATTCCAGAATGTCTTTAACCGATACCGGAAAGTAGTTATTGGCATCAACTCCGACATCATATCTCAGTATTCCATTTTTACGGTTCTGTTCATTATAATCAGAGGATGCATGTATATGACCATGAAGCTGAACTGCTCCGGCTTCACTGTGTGGCCAGGACAGCATGGGATAATGCATCAGAGAAAAGGATACTCCGTTTAAAGAAACCGTCATAAAATCTCTAATCTCAGCAAATAGCGAACTGTCATACTGCTTATCATGATTTCCGCTAAGCAGGATTTTATCCCCGTTAAGTCTGCGGATTAATCCGTTGCTTGATTCAACATCAAGATGATGACAGATATCACCAAGGATATACACGGTATCTCTGCGACTCACCACTGCATTGAAATTCATAATAAGTGCACGGTTCATTTCCTCAACCGTACGAAACGGCCGGTTTTTCATGGCAATGATACCACGGTGTCCTAAATGCAAGTCAGCGGTAAAGTAAATCATTGTCAATCTCCAGAAATCACATGAAATTGAGGATTATCTAACACTCTGATATTATTCTGAAAACAGATTATGGAAATATACCTGATCATGCAGTAATCCGGCATTATATTCTGTTTCGGGCAGAGCATTAAACAGATGAAAAAAGACAAACATGAAAGAACCTGAACAACAGAAGGCGGAACTGTATATCTTAACCGCTCGTGTACTGAATAACAGAACAGCCCTTAAGCCAAAGGATACTAAATGTTTATACACGCAAGGATTCCCTTCTGACATGTATTTTTATATGGAGAGAATCCCTAAAAAACAGCTGTTACCAGTTGCATCAGAGAAGTATCATTAAAAGAAGTCTCTGATACTGCCATAAACCGGCAGCTTATGCAAAGATTTAACAGCCGGAAAAGACAGCTTTATTTAGACTTGGAGCTGTCTTCACTGCCTTCATCAGCTGAATCACAGTCATCACAGTTCTCATTTTCGCCGGATGCATCATCCTGACCGTCATCTTCTTCGTCCTCTGAGCGACTGAAAACAGAATCGCAGTCACTGTCGCAGTTATTGTAACGCATTACCAGATTATCATCGTCATTAATAAAGAGATAAAAATCTCTTTCCTGTTCAGCACTGCCGGTTTCACTGTCTTCATTACCGTCATCATTAATCTTGTATGAGGTACACAGCATCTTGAGTTCAGGATTCAGATGATGCTTTGCAGGATCATAGGTAGCTGAAGCCTCGCAAACATCATATGTATCAGCGCCCTGCGGCTCATAAATAGAAATATCGTATGTCTTGTCTTCATTTTTAATTATGGATATTTCATTATTCCAGTCATTCTGCCATATTCCGACAAAATCAACTTCTTCTGATGATTCAGCTGCAAAAACAGACTGACTGAACATCACTAATGATAGAAGTGTACATAAATTCAGCTTTTTCATAAATATATCCCTAAAAATATTCTTTATTATTGTTCTATCAGCTAATGCGGTCACCAGCAGACCTGCTTATTCTAGCACTTCGCCCTGTCATGGCTGTGATTTGTAATGCAGATATAAAAAAATACTTGAGAAAATGGACTATTGATGAGTAGACATATGGCAAATCTCCGGAAAAGTACTGAAAAATATAATTATGAAATAATCGTCATTACCACCAAAAAAACGAATCCCTGACCGAAAATATCAGGTCAGGGATAAAATTACATAATGTACAATCCAAACATCATTCAGAAATAAATCGCAGCCTAATGCTTCAATATCATCACCAGTGCGAGAACAACGACTACAGCTGACGCTGTCATAATCCCCGCAAATCTGATTTTATGTTTCATTCTCCGGGTAGAAATGACATTTTTCAGGAATTCTATTCTCTTTTCTGAAAAATTGACTTCTAGTTTATGACGCTGCTCGTTTCTATAGGCTTTAGTCCACTCTTCTTCTGACTTAAACACCTCACCGTCATGTTCATCCACAAGATTAGGCAGTACCTTTTCTGCGTTCTTAAACTCTGTTTCAAACAGTCTGAAATTATGAGCGGGTTTATCAAAGAGACATTTAACCAGATTCACTCTGACTTCAACAATGTCATTATTCTTAACTGCTTCGGAAACCAGAGTATGCAATTCATGTTCATTCATTTCCGTACTTCTTCCTTTTTGTAAATCAGTAGATTCTGTTCATTACGCAGTGACCGCAACAGCCGGAAAGCAGTTCAGTTCGAATAACCTGATAAATTAAATGGTATATCAATTTGTTTGCCAAAAATTCTACCTGTGATACAAAATGTAAAAAATAAAGTTACAGTATATAGAAACATGTGAGTGTTGTAGAAAAAAAATACTGATGTTGTATACCTTGAATACGGGATAAACTTTATGACGATAGAAATATTAATACTGTATTAATATTATTTTCTGATTTTTCATATTCAGCAGGTATTAACCGCGATTCAAATCCTGAAGAATATCAAGGTCTGATTCCGCCAACAGACAATAAACAATTAAAATCATTATTTCCACCGGCAACCTTCCCCTCCATTCGGGAGAGCAGAGTGAAAAAGGAAACCAGAAAAACATAATACCGGAATTAACAAAGCAGTTCGGTATAATATCGCCGTTCTGCCGAAGTAACAGAAGCTTTCAGCCTGTCAAACTGCTGATTGTCTTAATTTTACATTTTCCCGAAAACACATTACGGTATCAAGCATCATATCAAATACTTTTTTCACGTTAAAACCGTACTTTGCGGAATAACACAGAGGTCTGGAGATATCAAAGCCTGTGGATTCTCTGATTCTGGACATAACGGATTCTGACTTTTCATCAAGGAAACGCAACAGTTCAGGTGTAGCTCTTTTTCTGGATTTTATAAAAACATCCTTATGAGTATGCATAGCACAGTCAGCCTGATTAATGACAACCAGAAGCTTCCTTGACTGGAGCACTGTTTTAAGTCGGCCGTTTAGCATTTTGAATATTGTTCCCATTTCTCTTGATGACCCGTCGACTATAATCACCACCAGGTCAATCAGTGGAGAGACTGATTGATCTTTATTTGTTACCTTCTGATTTAACAGTCTGAAGATTTCAGCCTCATATTTACGATCAGCCGCAATACTGTCACCAAGTCCCGGAGTATCCCAGAGTTTAACGTTTCTGCTTAGATTGTATTTTTTAATGCAGGATGTTTCAGGATCAGTGCCGGTTCCAACATCAGAAACGTGAGCCGTGATGATGGAATTTATAGTTGAAGACTTGCCGGAACCGGTCGCCCCTATAAAGAGAATATCGATAATCTTTTTACCTGAATTCATGAGGTATGATTCAATTTCGTCACAACGGTAATGAGAATATATGATACGGCTTTTCATAGCATTAACTCCTCGAATTTGATTAATTTACTCATACTTGATTTATTAAGCGAACTGATTATTCGGCACTTATGTAATATACATTTACCTGATACTTTACCTGGAATAAAAGATTCTTCAGGGCTTCTTATGGTATTCCGGTATCGGGTTTTCCATACGACACTGCCCCTTTAATGCAGCAGTAAGGCGGTTCCCGTTCAAGCCGAATTCAGGACATCGCCTGTTCGCTTTTTATTTAATCCTAACACGTTATGCCGGGCCTGATTTGGACAACCATGGTTGAAATGGTTGAAATTATTATTTATTTCGTTATGTATGAGCTTCTTTTAATCAGTAAATTGAATCATTGTCAGGTTACTTTTTGAAAAAATAATACAGGACAAATGCTTTATTACCTGATCAAAGTTACAGAAAAAATTTCTTAAAAATTCATGACCGGTACACTGACACATCTCACCTATTAACGTCAGAGGGAAGAACCTTAATCACCAGACGATCCATGCCTGTCACAACTGAAACCTGTCACATAATTATGTCCTGCAGGCAATATAATGAATAATAATTATTTGTGATATGCTGCATCCTACGGATTATCAGTTATGGATTATGACTTTTCTTAAAAGTATATTTGTTTATTTCATTTTGTGCATTACAGACAAACAGTAAATGAATTGGAATTTTCTTTATTCCTATTTGGCTATTTATTTGTTTTTTGTTAGACATATGTTTATATATTGTTGTTTTTGTTGTATAATATGTGATGTTTATCACGTATATATAAATATAAATATAATTATTCTATTCCAAAAAAACATTTTCAGGCACACAACGGACAGGAAACAAATGACAATCAGTAAGAGAAATCTTTTTATAATATGTGGTACCACGATACTTCTGATACTGACAGCTACTTACTTTTTTACCAAAAAAATCAATACCACTATATGCCACGACGACCTGATATCATCGAAGTTTGAAAAATCAGATGAATGCAACCTTGCCTGCAGTCTCAATGACGGACTAAGCTGTTATGCATCCGGACAGCATATGGATCACATTATCGATAACAGCGAAGACTACAGCAGAGTTCCGGAATATGTTGAAAAGGCTGAGCAGTTTTATCAGAAGGCTTATGATCTTCTGACAAGTGAATGTAACTCTAGTGACGGTCAGTCCTGCTACTACCTGACCTTGACCTTGGATAAAAATATAAAAGCCACTATAAGTTATGATGAAGCGAACAGTAAAAAAACAATGCTTCTCTCTAAGTCCTGTTATCTGAATTACGGTATAGGCTGTTCTGCGATAGGTGAATACGCCAAAGCCTGCGAGCTCGATGAACCATGGGGTTGCTATACCCTGGCATATCTTTATTATGACGGGGATGTTGCACAAAATATTTTTCAGGATAGAAACAAAGCTCTGGAATTATTTAAAAAATCCTGTGATCTTGGTTATGCCAGAGGCTGTATAACTCTGGCTTTTGACATAGACAGAAGAAATGCCGGAACCTATCTGGCCAAAGGTTGCAATAAATTTCATGACAAGGCCTGCTGCATTAATCTGAATACATGGGGCCTGGGTGAATAACATGGAAAATGAATTTATTAAAAAAAATAAACATTTAATAGACGAAAACGTCAGTAAAAGGACCGAACGACTGCGTCGTGCCAAGAGTACTGTTAACCTTTTAGAAAAATACAGTTATCTGCCAAAACAGATGCGTCTCGCAGTTATCATGATATTGATCCTTACTGTCACTGCCCCGCTGCTGGTAACAGTTCCGTTCCTTATGACAGCATTCACAGCCCTTATGTATAAGTCAACTGCTACAGCTGCCGGCATATTCAAAGAAATTGGCGTCAGTGATAATGAAAAATCAGCAGGACTGACATGGGGAAAGTTAACGGATACAGGAATCATCAATTTTGCAAAAGAGGCAGAACGGACTCTTAAAGACATCAGGTATTCTGTTATAATTCTGCTGTTTTCTTTGAACATATTTGGACTGGTGTACATGAATATACTTAGCCCAGTCTTTTTTATTCCCATGATATTGTCTGCATTAGTGGCTATGATATGGTTATCTGTTGCCTACATAAGATTCTTTAAAATCCGTACTGCCATCAATAAGCTTTTTGATGATAAGGAACATATCAAGGATTACATTGACTTCGAATGACGAATACTATGCAATTCCAAAGAGACTTCTTGAAAATAAAACAGAATACCATAAAATTTATATGGAGCAGTTGGCTTTTGAAGCAAAATATCCGGATATCTTCACGGAATACCATGAAAGAGATAATTTTGAACATTTAGGTTTTTCAAACGAGGAATATAAATTAATCACGGAACACATTTCTAAAGAAAGTGAAATAGAATTATTCCTTGATGGATATGAATACTCGAATAATAATGAAATAGCCCTTTTTCATGTTATTCTATGGTGGGTTGCATTTTTTTCCTACATTCTTTTTGGTACTCATTTCGTGGTAAACTTTCTCAATACACTCTGATTCAGATTCAAGCTGTCCGAACTGTGTAAATTTCACTCAATGTTGTTATTTATAAATATAATTCGGACAGTCTTATATACCTAAATAAGATTTGAACTTTTATCAGTCGTACAATCACCATTTCCTATGAGGCAGGAATCGTATATACTTAAACAGAAATTTATCGCTGAAGCTAGGGGATCAAAACTCAATAAAATGCGTGCAGACTGGAATATCTAAAATAATCAGGAATATATTTTACTTATACCATCAGAAGTTTATAAATAAAAAAACGGTTAGCATAATACAGATGACTGAGACTATGAACCGACAACCTGTTTTGAATTCTCCGGATGACATCACTGACGAATTAATCCGGCAAATCATCAATAATACTATTGATTCCCTGACAATTAACTATGAATTTACCAGAAAACCACCAGATATAAATTACTTTGACTGGAAAAAGGAACAGATTCAAAGCAATCCTTTTTGGAAAGCAAACAATATCACACCTGTAAGGCGTATTGAATTCGAGATAATACTTGGAAAGAATGTACATTCATTAGCCTGTGCATTTTATTATTTTGAAAAACTTGAATATGTAAATATTCAAGATACCTCCAATGTTACCGACATGAGCCGGATGTTCGAAGGCGCCGAATTATTCAACCAGCCAGTCGGCGATTGGAATACTTCAGAGGTTACTGATATGACAGGGATGTTTTGGGATGCCAAATCATTTAACCAACCTATCGGCAACTGGGATACCTCCAAGGTTACAAATATGGCATGCATGTTCGAAAATGCCGCTGCCTTCAACCAGCCGATTGGCAGTTGGAATACTTCAAAGGTAACCAGTATGAATTCGATGTTCAATGGAGCAAAATCATTCAATCAGCCAATCGGTGATTGGGACACATCAAAAGTTACGGATATGGCCGCAATGTTTCAGAACGCCTGTTCATTCAACCAGTCGATCGGTAATTGGGATACATCCTGTGTAACAGCCATGGAATATATGTTTTGCGGAGCCAGACAATTTAATCAGCCAATCGGCAAATGGAATACCTCAAGTGTTACGGAAATGTTCTGCATGTTCCGTGATGCCGTATCCTTCAATCAGCCCATTGGCAAATGGGACACCTCTAATGTTACTGATATGAGCGGGATGTTCAGCGGTGCCAAATCTTTCAACCGGCCGGTTGGTAGTTGGGACACTTCCAGTGTTACCGACATGAGTATGATGTTTTATTTGGCTAAAAAATTCAATCAACCGGTAGAAACATGGGATATTTCCAGCGTTGAAGACAAACAAGGTATGTTTAAAAGAGCATTTTCTTATAAGCATCTAAAGCCTAAGAAATTTAAATAACTCAAGTCAGACTGCGACTCATGCAGTCTGTTGAAATTCCTTTTTCTGCAAACCGGATACAGATAGAGAACCTGCTTACTGTTCTTATCTCAATGTCCAGGTATGCTGATAACCAGAGATTTCTCTATGATTCCTGAATATATTTGCAAAACAATTTATTTGTTGCAGTATCCAGGCCGTATATAGTTTTCTGATCTGAGGAAATGAAAAATTTCTCTGTTGAAGATTGTTCAATATAATCTTTAAGCCGGTAATACCTGTCTTTGCAGATAATGTCATCCATTTCCTTATCACGCAGTATAAATAATTCTTCAAGACCTTCCAGGCTGTATATCTCTGTTAGATCTGAAACAGTTTTAAAACAACGCAGTATTCTGCCACAGGATATTGCCTGCACTTCATAGATGCGTTTACACTTAGTACAATACCAGTATTCAACAGGTTCGGAGCGGTTTTGAAATGAATTATCAGATTCAGTTAATTCATCCCATCCCGTATATAGATCCCATAAGCAAATATCCGGATTATACAGTAAAGCATTATCAATTTCAGACTTCAAAAACATGTTTAACAAATGAGGTGACGGACCTTCTGTATCAGTCATGTCAGCGCCACAATAACAAGCCAGTCTGGCCATGATATTACTCCTGTTTCAATTGTTTAGTCTATTTTTTCAATCAGAGTCTGGTGAGCTTTGATCTTAGTAATTCGATTAACATCTTTTCATCATCATCTTCTAGATCGTATTAAAATATTCCGGATGCTCGCTTTATTTAAGATCCGTTAATGCGAATATTTTATCAAGCGCAGGTGCGGATAAGAACAGATCGTTCTGAACCGCAGTCTTCACCGAATCTCTGTTTTTCTTAATATAATCTCCGGCATTGATGACCGAAATATAAGGGACTCCGTCAAATATCTCTTTGCGCAGAAAATTAAAACTGTGCTTTGGAAAATTCATGTCAAGAATGTCCGTATTATGAGTGGTAAAGAACAGCTGTCT
>OMYE01000036.1 GCA_900315145.1 uncultured Pseudomonadota bacterium
GGCTGACATCCCTTGAACTGCAGCTGACGCCATGATTCAAACACAAAAATAGCCACACTGTTGGAAAGATTCATGCAGCGACTTCCTGGTACCATCGGAATTCTTACCTTATGGTCTGCATCAAGGGTATCAGTGAATTCATCAGGAAGACCTTTGGTTTCCTTCCCGAAAATCAGCACATCTCCCTCCTGGAAGTGACACTGGTCCGGATAGGCGTGTCCCTTGGTGGTACAGGCATAAATGTTATGTCCCTTGAAGAATTCCAGACATTCCTGAAGATTACGGTGTTTACGGATATTTACAAATTCATGGTAGTCTAAACCTGCACGCATCAGTCGTTTGTCATCTAACACAAAAGCAGCAGGTTCAACAATATGCAGACTGTAGCCGGTATTGGCGCATAATCTGATGATGTTACCGGTGTTGGCCGGAATCTCCGGCTGAAAAAGAACTATATTTAACATTGATGCTCCAGGTAAAAATCTTAATTATTCCGCCGTTGGCGAAAAATCCCCGTATCCTCACCTTTGTCCCTGGTAATCTTTCTGAATATCCGTACCAATAGCGGTTCCGGAGATAATCAGAATAAACATCAGGTTTTAGCTGTAAGCGGGAGTCACGGTATAAATGTGATCTGACAAAAAATTTTTTTAAGTATAGTATCAGTAATCTGATTGTCAACTTTTCCATTAAAATTATTTTAGTAGGGGTTTTCATTGCTTTCAGCTGACGGTATTAATGCTTACACACTTGTACGAATAAGCAGAAAGTCCTCTATAACAGATAATAGACAAGATAGCTGATAAGATAGCTGATAAGATAGCTGATAAGATAGCTGATAACAGAGCAGGGCGGTTGTACCGCCCTGCTTAACCGGTACGGAATGTTGCGTACCGGTAAAAGTTCTGTTTTTCTCTGAATCATGCAACTGCTGTGATTTCCGAGGTATTAGTGACTCTCTTTAAGCTGTAGGAATTTTTCCACGTCAAGAGCCGCCTGACAGCCGGAACCCGCTGAGGTAATAGCCTGTCTGTACCTGCTGTCGGCACAGTCGCCGGCTGCAAATACGCCAGAAACACTGGTTGAGGTTTTGAAATCGGGATTAACGCCTACAGTGATGGTGCCCTGATTGTTCTCAAGCTGAGAGGTGAAGATTCCGGTGTTCGGAGTATGTCCTATGGCTACAAAGAGACCTGTAATACTGATATCCTCAATACGGCCGTCTTTGTATTTTACTCTGATACCTGACACTCCCTTAAGGTCGTCACCGGTTACCTCGTCAATTACCGCATTGCATACCTTGGTGATTTTTCCGGCGCTGACTTTATCTTCAAGTCTGTCAATCAGCATTTTTTCCGCTCTGAACTCATCCCTGCGGTGTACCAGATAGACGTGACTGCAGATGTCTGCGAGATACAGAGCTTCGGTTATGGCAGTATTACCGCCGCCGACAACGGCAACAGGCTGATCACGGTAGAAGAAACCGTCACAGGTGGCACAGGCACTTACACCCTGACCTTTAAACTTTTCTTCAGACGGCAGCCCGAGATACTTAGGGGATGCGCCGGTAGCAATGATTACGGTATCAGCCTCATAGCTGTCCATATCTCCTGTAAGGGTGAACGGCTTTTTAGAAAAGTCCACCCCGGTGATCTCATCATTGATAAATTCAGCACCGAGAGATTTAGCATGTTCCATCAGTTTATTCATAAGATCCGCACCGGAAATTGAAGGTTCACCCGGCCAGTTCTGAATGTCCGGAGTCTGCAGCAGCTGACCGCCTTCATTCATACCGGTGATAAGAATCGGGTGTAAATTGGCTCTGGCTGCATAAATTGCAGCTGTGCAGCCGGCCGGACCTGAACCGATAATGATGGTTTTACTTGATGGCATAATGTTTCTCCGTATTGTAAGAAGGTAAAATTATAAGTTTATTAAACTGATATTCCGGAACTTCCGATCAGTTACTTTTAATGCCTGTTACAGATATCAGATTTTAGATAACAAATATTTATACCTGACTATTCTGTATCTGACAAAATTATCCGGCCTGATTCTGGATTACTGATAATGGATACAACAGAAACCGGAAGAATGCTTTTCCGCTTCAGAAAGCGGGAAAGAGATGACTTTTTACAGGCCTGTTGCATATCATACTCTAAAAGCTCTGTTACGTGTACTTAAAATAGGCCGAATTAATCGGATCAATAATGAAAAGAGTATTCAGGGATACAGCCATGTATACCATATAGCACTGGAGCGTTGCGTTATAGGAAGTGGCTGGAGGTGGCTGACACAGAAAGAAACTGACAGAAGAAAATAAAAAATAATGAAAATATTGATGATCTTGAAATTCTGAGGATATTAATGGTCCTGAAAATTATGATTGTATATACATAAAAACAGGAGAGCCGGTATTCGCAAGAATACCGGCTCTCCGGTGGTGCCAGTACCACCATAATATTCCGCGGTTTACTACCTTATACAGGCAGGCATCCCGGACATGGTGTCAGGCTCACATCAGAAACTGAAAGCTATTACTTCTTTTCTTCAGCTTTCTTTTCTGCTTTGGTGTCAGGCTTGCCTTCACCTTTATGAGGTCTTTCCTTGTAGGCTGGAGCATTCTGCAGGAGAACATATTTTGATACAGTGTCCAGTTCGGCAACGGTAACTACTCCGTCCTTGTTAAGATCGGCGTTCTTAAGAGCTTCGATAACAGCCTTGTCTACAACAACACTCTTCTTTTCATGGTCGAGGAAATTGTTGTATTCATCAGGATTAAGCTTATAGTCACCATCCTTGTCAAAATGGCTCAGAATAAAGAAGGCTGCTGAACCATCCTTGAGATGCTTGTGATGCGGGCCGTCATGATGTTTTCCATGTTCCGGTCTTGCCTGATCATTTTTTGCCTGATCATGTTTGTGGTGCGGACCATCCCCTCTGTCCTTGTGATGGTGACGAGGTCCGATTGGGTGTACCGGGAATGCCGGAACCACCACGGTAAGTTCATCAAGAGTGACAAAGCCGTTTTTGTCGGTATCAGCAGTCTTGAAGTCAACCAGCTTAGCGCTTCTTTCATTGTTGTTGGTAGTCAGATTGGCAATAAGCGCGGCCAGTTCGTCTTTATTGAGAACATGGTTTTTATCAGTATCAACTTCATGAACTGGAATGAAATAGTGAGGTCCTTCGTGATGAGGCATGTGTTTATGTCCGTGATCCGGGCCATGATGAGCAAGAGCCATACCTGAGCAGGCAAGGGTAACGGAAGCGATGGCTGTAATCAGAAGTTTTTTATTCATTTTCAGTCCCTTTTTAATAATGTTTAGATGTAGATGAAGAATAATCGGTTTTTTCAATAGCATGTTATTATTATCATAATAATCATTATCACAATAATAAAACGGTGGGTACCGATTTTGTTTAATTTATAGTGAGTTCCTACGATGATATCCGGGATATATCAAATTTTTCATAATGCAGTATCTTTGCACATGTATACGTAGGTAGTATGTATCTGTATCCTGGTTTCTGACAACCGTATGTCTTTGTATTGGAGGATAAAACTCCATTTTCAGACAGTCATCAGAAATATCAGTATTCAGATAATCTGTCAGATAAATCCGGATAATCATTGTTCCCAGGTTCATCTCACTATATGGTTTAATTATATTGATAAAAAGGGGGAAAGGTGTGTTAATTTCTATTATTTTTGTTACAAATTGTAACAGCGATTAAAGTGAGTCAGTGAAGAGTCAGAAAGTGAAAGAGAATCTTCTTTTTTTAACCGGTAACCGTAAAGATGCCGGTAACCTCAGAGATAAAATACAGATATATTATAGACAAAGCTTCGGCAGCATACCTGTATGTAACATAAAAATACTGATTTCCAGTCAGTAGTTGGTATGTTATATTTAGTAGATAATGAAACTGGAATAGAGGAGACCTATTTATGAGATCATCTGTTTTTACAGCAATGAAAATGTTTATTGCCGGAATTACAGGTAAAAGACGTGTTTCTGCCGACGAATGCCCAGATCCGTTCTACAGTGACAGTAATATGAACGAACTGAAACGAAGAATAGATAATATCAGGTCAGGCAAAGGTACCTTGAAGGAACATGTATTATTTGATGAGAATGATGAGGAAAATCCGGATTGACGGAAACATGTACCGGTTACCGGCCGGGTGGTTTTTGACAACAGTCCTGCCATATTCTCATTCTTTTTTTGTTCTATGATTTTCCGTCACAGAATCCTTACAATTACAATACCTGATAATCCCGTTACCTCTATATCTCATTATCTGAGAATCTTCATACATACAGATATCATTACAGAAAAATAAACAAAAACTGCAAACAACTGGCCTGATAACAAGGTTTAGTAAGATATGGAGATATCTTCACAGACTGGAGGCGGCTTTAAGGCTGCAGGAAGTATTAAATAGCAGAATGATTATGGCGGAAGAATGTGAATACAGTACAGCCTGTTACCGGAAAAGCCGGTAACAGGCTGTACTGGCGGAGGGCTTCTGAACTTTATACGGAATCTTCCTCAAACAGTTACTCAGGGAACAGACACAAATATCCTGAGATTCCTGCTGACATCCCGGTAATATACGTAATTCAGCCAGTCAGGTTAATCTAATGAGCCGTAATTGTCCCAAAGAGAAGAATTTATGTTTTTTTTATCTCTCTTTATCTCTTTCTATGCAAAAATTCTATAATAAAAAATTATAAAAAGTTAAATATGTCTCTTTTTTAGCCAAAATGTTGCCTATTTTTTATAAAAAAATAAATAATTTGACTTGTTCGAATTTTCTGGATGGTTTATTATGATATGTTATATATCAAAGAGTGTTTTGTTGCTTTTTAACTCATAAAAGGTAACAGATGCACCACAACATTATTTTTTCTTAATAATACCAACAATAATTGAAAAAATATCTTGAGGAAATAATTAATAATTAAGTAATTCGGGCCGTTAATCGAGTTCCTGTTACTGAACCTGAAGGCGGGGGTAAACTGATTTGTGTTTGCCGGGCTTATACTGGTACGGGGACGGGGAGTATTCGGATAATTCGGTTGTACAGTTTTTTTCTTGGATATCTAATCAATATTTCTAGATATAGCTATAATAACTGATTATAAATATAATATAAAACGTGTGTTTTTTATGGATTATATATAACACTGTAATTAAGTGCGATGAGCGCGATAGAGGTGGGGAAAAATAATCATGAACATAATGTAAATACACTTTGGTGCAAATGACTGATGCGCCTCTTATAAATAACAAATTAAAAATAATAATTTCGAAAAATAAAAAATAATAATAACGAAAAATAAAATAATAATAACGAAAAATAAAATATAGATAATGAATTAAAAATCATGAATTCAAAATAATAATGAATTCATAATTTAAGATTTAAGGCTCCGGTATAAGGGGCTGGTATTACCGGTTCATGATTCGGTCGCTTAAGGCAGAGTTTCTCTGTACAGGCACTGATTTCTGAAAAAGTAATATCATTTTTAAGTTGCTTTTTTATTTGATTCTGTCCACTTGTTTAAATTATTATAATAATATAAATACTTATCAATAAATATTAAAACACCATATAATACATTGCATAAACTTTACGGCGGCAGCCGGATGATGAATGTGTATGAATACAGATATGGCGTACAGTCAGCTTCGGGCTTTCAGCCTGGTGCCGGACCAGAACATTTAGTGATTAAGAAAAATAATAACAAGAAATAGAAAACAAAAACAAATGCCGTTTTACGGCTGAAGTTAGAAGAAGACACTGCTCTGTTTTTCTGCCGTCAGATGTTATCTGCAGTACCGTCAGGGAATCTGCGGTCCGTCTGTTACCGGTGGTTTGTCCGTACTGCGGTTTCCGCAGGGCGGCAGGCCGGACTAAGACAGAAAGAAATAGGAAACAACATTGAAGTATCTGTGTCCTGCTGATTTTACATAATAATCAGTTTTATCAGATGTTTGACGGATTCCGGAGGACTGCAATATGCTGTCTTCCGGTACCCGGTAAAATACGGACGCATTCAGTTGTGTTTCAGTCAATAACTGTTTTTGTTGAGTTTATTGAATAATAGTTTCCGTAATATCCAAGTTATCTGCCGGCAGCGGCGGATTTCTCCCGATAACCTGCGCGGGAGACAGGAAAAAGGAAACAATTAAGGAGATGCACTGTGACTGTGAATTCAAAAAATACAACTAATTCTTCCTTAAAGGATTCAGTTCCTGATGACAAGGAACTGTTGGAATCTCAGTATAAAGAAAAGGATTCGGTAAGAAAGAGTAAAGGCGATAAGGGAATTAACCGCAAGGATCGCCGCGTTGTCCGTACGGAAACCAAGATACACGAAGTATTTCTGGATCTCCTTAAGGAGAATTCCTATGAAGACATTACTGTCGGTATGATCCTGGAACATGCAGAGATTAATCGCTCAACTTTCTATAAGCATTACGTTAACAAGCACGATCTCGCTTCGGAAATCATAGTCAGATGTCAGGAATCCGTTCTGCTGCCGATTCTCGGAGAGGAAAGATTTGCCATGGGAAATCTCGGATTCTTTAAAGCACTTCAGAACAGTGTTAATAAGAACAGGGATTTTCTGACACTGGTAAGAAAGCTTGATTCAGCTGAAATTAACATAAATAAATCATTTCATGATTACTTCTACAAGCGTATCAAGACATACTACGAAAGCAAGGTATACAATTCCACTCCTGAGGAGAGGGATCTGGGGGCCTATATTTCCGCTGATATTCTGCTGTCTGTTATCTGGTATTATCTCGATAAGGGAGAGGAAATCCAGCCGGATAATATTATAAGAGTTGTGGTAAATACATACGGACTGCGTAGCTACTACACTCCGGAATAACCGTGTATGAGAGATTCTCTCATTTCTGGAAAATCCATCCGGGCTAATCACTGCTGAATCACACGTTTTATGACCGGAACAGGATAATCCGGCTTTCCGGATTATCTTAAATAAAGTCAGCAGAATTTCCCGTAAAAGAGATTCCGCTACGCAGAGGAAGATGTCCTGCCGGTACTGTTGCAGTACAGCTATCTTAAGTGAAGCTGTTTGTTTGTAAATACGGAACATGTAGAGCAACGAATAATAATTATCAGTTCGAAGATGTTGTTTTTTAGAAGTATGGCAACATTATTGATTATAATGTGTGTTATTATACAAACGGTCTGAGAGTTTTTAAGATTAGAATAAAGAATAATATTTGGATTTAGTGTAGACATGAACTGGAAAAAGTCTTGGTTAAAGTTTTTAGATAATTTTGAAGATTGGAAAAATCGCTTCAACAATGAAAACGGCAGACTGTTTACCACTACCAAAGGTAGGTGGCTTCTAGCAGGTGTGATTGTCGTTGTGGTTGTCGGAGGTGTGTCTATATACAAAATCAACCGCTATCTTACCATGCGTGATCACCGCATCCGTGCTGAAAATGCCATGAAGGGGAATTCCTATGAAGAGGCCCACAGAAATTATGAGAAGCTGATTGAGCTCGGCGATCTGGAGTCTCTCTACAATATGGCTGACCTGTATTTTGAAGGCAAGGGTACCAACAAGGATACCAGAAAGGGACTTGAATATCTGCGTCGCGCCGCTACTGCCGGTTACTCTCCGGCTCAGGTGCGTCTTGGCAATCTTTATTTTGCGCAGGGCGATGCCACCAGTACCTGTGTAGGTCACGACTATAAACAGGCCTATGAGTGGTTTATGAAGGCGGGCAATAACCCTGATGCTCTTGATGCAATAGGTCAGATGTACAGAAAGGGGCTCGGCGGATTAAAGGTTGATGACAGTATGGCCAACAGCTATTTCAACCGCTGGATTGATATTTATGTGAGAAGAGCTGAAGCGGGTGATGTCAACGCTATGCGCACACTGGGTAAATATTTTTCTGACGGCCTCAGAGTACCTATCAATGAAGATAAATCTATGTACTGGTACAGTGAAGCTGCTAAGAAGCAGGATATTGAATCTCTGGAGACTCTGTCCTTCCATTATCGTATGAGTAATAAGAGTGAAGACAGGGAGAAAGCAAAAACATATCTCAGAATTCTGGAATCTCTTTACAAGGATATGGTATCTCACAGCGGCAATACCCAGGCTATGCTGTCTTTAAGTGATATTTACAGCATTGAATGGTATGACAAATATGATCCTGCACTTTCAAAGGATCTGCTGATAAGGGCTGCCGATTTGGATAATTCCGAAGCCAAGCTTATTCTTGCTGATAAGATAGAAGACGGATCCATAGATATGCATGATGTCGGCAAGGAACCGAATATTCTGCGTTATGAGGCTAAAAAGATTAGAGAGCAGATGGCTGAACGCGGCAATATCAATGCTATGATGGATCTCGGTTTTGATGCTCTTACCGGTACCACCATTTCCAAGCCGAAGGGGCATTATCACGGGGTTAAGAAGAATTCAGACGTTGATGAGTCTAAGGATCAGAAAAAACGTACAGTAGCTGTTTCTAATAAGATGCAGGAGGTATCAAAGAAGATTGAGGAAGCCAAAGCGGAATCAGAAATGGTGATTATTTCTGAAAATTCATCTGTAAACGGCACACATCAGAATAATGCCTCTGGAGAGACTTCCGCTGATTTTCTTGCCGGGGGAACCGGCAGCGACAGTTCTGTTACAGGTGAAGGTGATGCTGTACTTACCGAAAATGCCGATGGTGATGCTGTACCTACCGAAAATGCCGATGGCGGTGCTGTTATTGCAGCAAATAATGAGAATTTTGAATATGAAATGCCACCGGAACCTGGTGAACTTCCTGAGGATGATTCATTTGCTAATGACTATAATGTTGTGGCCATGCCTGATTACGATGAAGCAATCAAGTGGTTTACCATGGCGGCACAGCGCGGTGATTCGAGAGCTATGTTCGAGCTCGGTAATATCTATAATGACTCCAGTGATTTTTCTAAATACTATAATCCGGAGACCGCTATATACTGGTTGAAGCAGAGTGCAGATCTGTGCTATGAACCTGCATATATGAAACTCGGCAGTATCTACAATACGCAGGGCGCCAGCTATGAGAACGCCAAAGAGGCCCAGATGTGGTATACCAAGGCGGCTACAGAAGGTGACTATGCAGCTCAGAAGCTTCTGGCGGAATCTCTTGCAAGAGGAGGCAGGGGAGCACAGTCTGATATGTTCAATGCTCTCAAGTGGACACTTGTTCTCAAGTCATACATGGGAACATTTGATACTGACGGATGGTTCAAGGATGATATAGCTGAGATGGAAAAAACATACTCCTACTTCCTGACTCCTGGCGAAGTGCAGAAAGCTAATGCCGAAGCTGAAATTATGCGTGCGAAATACGGTTCTGCCTGGTAGAATTCCGGAATGACATAATTTCCCATGTAGATTGAAAAGGGAGGGCGATAGCCCTCCCTTTCAGTTTTTTTTATTCTCTATTATTTTATTTTTTTTACTTTAACTTTTACTTTTACTTTGTTTTCTGCTGATATGCATGCGGATAGGCTCACATGTTTTTATGGCTCTGGTCATCAGATCTTCGGTTAACCGGTATGGTGATTACCCCGTTACGGTTGGATATTACTAAAAAAGATAATCCCCGGCATCAGTCGGGGATTATGGTATGTATTTTAACTGGTAAACGCTATACTCGCTTATTACCTGAGATTACTTTCTGTTTCTGGTATAGGATCTTACAAATTCATCACGTGCATCCAACAGTTTGAATGATTTGATGTCGCCGTAGCTGTTGGCCTTGGTGGCTCTGGCTACAGATACACGGCTGCTGTCCACTGCAATGTGACCGATAATGGAAACAGCAAGACCTGCGACAACAGGAATCCACCAGTCGGCACCCTTGAAGAAGAACTGCAGAACGAACCAGAGGAGTACGGCAAAGATTGTCATGGAACCGAAGTACAGGGCGTTGTTACGAGGCAGATTACCTACGAATGTACCTGTCTGGGCATTCAGGGCAAAGGTGAACTCTTTGTTTTCCCATTTGGTCTTCATCATCCAGATAGGATAGAGAACTGACTGGGCGCTGATATCAGAGGTCTTGATATCGTCTGATTCAAAGCTTACTCTGGTGTAGTCAGTAACAGTTTCATGCTCTAAGGTATCAACGAGAGATGTAGCTGCACGGTTTGATGCTCTTTCTGCACATGACTGGCAGGATTCATCATAAACATAGGAAATGAAGCTTGGGAGATATTCCGGTTTAAACGGAATGGAATCATCAAAAGCAAAAGGTTCAAGGGATTCGGTTAAAGCGTCATCAACATCAATGCAGGCGTCTTCAGGAATCTTTTCAAATTTCTGAGAACCGGTACGGAAAACGTTATATACGCTGGTTTTGTCTCCGCTATCTCTTTCTGCACTGAATTTGGCGGAACCCATGGCGGTCATGTCATATATCCAGAAAGGAATATAGTAGCCTTTGATGTTTTCAATTCTGTTGTCTCTCTTAAAGAGCTTTGGAACGAAAGGCTTGTTCTTGAGGTGTTCCTGATACTTCTGTAGCAGTACATCCTTGTCGAGCTTAAATGGAACCACCAGATCAGGTACATGATTGCCTACCAGCTTATCATAGAATACAACGTTGTTTTCGCAGTACGGACAGATGGTGGAAACTGTTGTAGGTGATACTTCGATTGCACCGCCGCACTGCGGACAGGCGTAGGTATCGTGTTTAGTGGTTTCCGGATCATCGCCGTCAGCCAGGTGACGTACTAAAGGCTCTTCAGGTTCGGAGTAGTGATTTTTACGAACGAATTCGCCTTCGTTGAACTTTTTAGCACCCTTTGTTGCCTCCGGGTCATCAACAGGAACTTCGGTATCGCAGAACTGACACTTTAACATGTGTGTTTTGATATCGAAATTCATTGCACCACCGCAGGCGGGGCATTTATGATTGTAGGTATCTGTCATTTTATTCTTTTCTTTTTTATCAATAGATTTCTTTTAGATTCTGATACTGTATTTATTATTTTAACTGTCAGTTTAGGATCATAAAGCCCTGCCTGAGTATATCAGGCAGGTGCGACGGAACTTAATTCCTTGTTAATGAAGGCTTCCGTATCCATGCGGTATACCGGAGCTTTCCGCACTGCCACAGGCAGGGTACTTATGATTGAATTTAACAGTTACCTGTTATTTTACAATATCGTTGTCATCAACAGGATCGCCGCATTCTGGGCAGAACTTACCTGGATTCTTTGGATCAGGGAATACGTAGCCACACTTGTCACACTTGAAGGTAGGTGCACCGGCAGGCTTCTTCTTACCGCATTCCATACAGAATTTACCCTGGTTTACGGCACCGCATTCGCAGGTCCAGCCTTCAGCAGCCTTTGGAGCTGGCTTTGGCTTACCGCAGTTAGCGCAGAACTTGCCCTGATTGGTAGTACCGCATTCGCAGGTCCAGCCGGCAGGTGCGGCAGCTGCAGCAGCCCCCATGGCAGCACCGGCGGCCATTCCAGGCTGTTGCATCTGCTGCTGTTGCATCTGCTGCATTCTGAACATATCGGCAACACCGCCGCCGAACTGTCCGACCATACCCATACCCATTAAGCCCATGGCTGCACCGTTTGGATTAGATGCTGCAGCTCTCATAGCATCTGCCTGTGCGGCTGCCATCTGTGCTGCTGCCATTCCAGGATCGCGCATGGTAGCGCCAAGCTGCAGCTTCTTGATCATTGCTGCATCTTCTTCCGGCAGACTGATTGAGTTGATAGCTACGGAAACTACGCTTAAACCTCTTAATTCACCCCATTTCTTTGAAAGAGCCTGGTTCATGGCTTCACAGAGTTCATCTACATGAGAAGGGATGGCATTAGGACGAATCATTAAATCTGAAAGATGAGCAAATGCAGGCTGCAGGGCAGAGATGAATTCTGTCTTCAGAACCTGTCTAATCTGTTCAGTCTTGTATTCATCGGCAACGTTACCGCAAATCTTGGTATAGAAAGTGATAGGATTATCGATCTTGAATGTGAAGATACCGTTGCAGCGTAATGATACATCGATATCAAGACCGGTATTACGGTCAACAACACGGAAAGGAACCGGAGTTGCCGTACCGAACTTGTTGTCCAGGATTTCCTTGATGTTGAAGTAGTAGAGACGCTGATCCTTACCGGTATCACCACCGAACTTGAAACGTTCCCAGGCTGTTCCCATTACCGCCTTGAGGTTATCCCACTTCAGACCGCCTGCAAAAATTGAAGGTTCGGATGACTTGTCGTAGGTGAAAACACCTGGTTCTGCAGCCAGTTCGGTTACCACGCCCTGATCAACGATGATGGCACACTGGCCGTCGGCTACGGCTATTGCAGATCCCTGGGTGATGACATTGTCATGACCGTCGGTATTTGACGTTCTTCTGTTTGTCTGCTTGTAGCCGCGAGCAAACAGTACATCATTACTTAAGGAATCGCAAGTAAAGAATTCCTTCCATTGATCGGCAAGAGTTCCGCCTATTGCGCCGGCTGCTGCTTTGAATAATCCCATATGATCTTTCTCCTAATCCATCAGGATAAAATAATTATTATTTATTTTTCAATAAATAGCCTGTCCATACATATGTAGCATTGTAGAGTAGACTTTTTAGACTATTAAACTGCATCTGAAGACAATACCCACGTCTTCACGATATGTGATAATTGTATATACAGACATTGGGTTTAACAATTATTAAAGACTATTAAAAACGTATTTTATTATTTGTATCAAAAAATTATGAAGTCATGATATCTAAAATTATATCGTTTTCAGAAGAAATGAATTTTTCTGAGGCAGGTTTGGCGACAGCAGCAGAGAGTCTACCCGTTGAGAAAGTCTGATTCATGATGGATAAAACCTGCAGGTTTTTATCCATCATAACAGCATGACATTGTGTAACAGATCGATATCGTGGTATGACGGCGGAATTATCTTTCTGTTTTAATTTTCAATTTTTCTTATTTTTCTTATTTTTCTTTTAAACCATCTCCTGATCTGTTTTCTGGAAAAAGTTCAAAATAGGCATCAATTCCGTCGGCCAGAGCTTCAGTGAATTTTTTCTGGAAGCCTTCGTCAAGAGCCTTTTTTTCATCAGCAGGATTAGTGATTACTGCTGTTTCCACCAGAACGGCTGGGACTGAGCTGTTTCTCAGAACATAGAGATTCTGCTTGTCATAAACAGGCAGTATATCTGTTACCAGAGGTACTTTTTCTACAGTATGGTGGTAGTAGTTCGGTGAAAAGCCTCGGTCTTTAAGATAGGAAGCAGTGGCGTAGGCCAGAATATAGGTTTTTCGCAGCATTGGATTTTCATTGGAGAGAAGAACACTGTATCCGCTGGCACTGTCGGTTCGACAGGTTTTCTTACTGGTCCATTCACAGTCGAATTCCTGTACAGAGTCATGATGCAGTGAAACGAATATCCGGTGCCCGTTAATTTTTGTAGTACGGTTTGTAAGAGGACAGGTTTCATTAAGTGTATGGGTGAGATCTGCAGTGTATCCTCTCCGGTTGAGTTCCTGTTGCAGTTTTACCGCCAGATTGACGTTGAAGACATATTCACCGGTAGCATGTTCAGATGACAGAACCCCCGGCTGGACATGATCATGCCCGGGATCTAACAGTATCTTTATACCCCGGTGTTTCTGTACTGTTTCAGCTGAATATCTGGTATCTTTAAGTTCATCTGATGTTCTGACGGTTATTTCCGGTTCCGCATACACATCATCAGTCACGGCACTGTCCGCATGAGCAGAACCTGATAAAGCAAGTGTCATAATAACGGAGGCGGCAAGGCCTGGTATTTTTCTGGTGAAATCCTGAAGAAAAAGGGATTTTCTTATTTTTTGCAGGGATATTTCTGCGATGGTATATCTGTCAGTAGGCATTTTTATTCCTTTTGAATTACTTTCCGCCGGTGATTTTAACTCTAAAATCAGACTGTTTACAGTCCGGTTTGCAGCGGTTGTCACTTCGGTCAAGAAAATCCGGTGATAAAAGCTATGCGGTTTAGCACGGAATCTTATGGCGGCCGCGGAAATCCTGCGTCAGCACCTGAATCTTAATGACTGGTATGCCACAGATTATTTATCATAACAGTTAACCATATCCTTTTATAAAAATAATGCGGTACAGTCTGGAACAAAAGCCGGACTGTATAATAATATGGTGAAAAACTAATCTGATGCGTGTCTTTATATCCTGTTTTGTCATACATATGTATACTATTATGTGACCATGTTTGTAAATCAGCACATAATATGACTGTTTATACTGATGTAGGTATATTAAAAATATGTTAAAATAATAAAAATTATAACATGATAGTAAAATTCCGGAAATATGCTGTCTGGCAGAGTAATCAGCATGAAAGAGAAAATATTCCGATAGAAACGTGTGAATATAAATAACCTGTTACAGACGTATTTTTCGTAAAAATTGGTGAACTGCATGAGTGATATAAGTAATAATGAAGAATTACATGAGGGCAGTGATACTGCCCTCGATGATGCCGGCAGGGACAGTGCCGAGGCTGAAATTTTAAGACATGTTTCGACAGTTGCAGAAGAATCTTCAGGAGGCGGCTCATTCCCTCTGGAGATTATTCCGGTGATTGAATCACGTCCTGAGCATTTCCGCCTGCTTACAAGAATACCCTATACCTGCTTCAGAATAGGTAAAAACCGTATTAAACTCAGGGAGCCAGCTGGTGATGAGAAGTCAATGATCATTCTTGATACGGAAACCACCGGACTTGATTTTCTGAAGGACAGGATTATTGAACTGGCCATGGTAAAGGTGAAGTATTCACCGGGTCTCGGGGTAGTCACCTCCATTGAGAACATTTATGATGAACTGGAGGATCCGATGAAGCCTCTGGATCCGGCAGTGGTAAAGATAACCGGTATCACCGATGATGATGTAAAAGGTAAAAAAATAGATGATGGTGAGGTCAGTGCCATTATGGCTGATTCACCGCTTATTATCGCCCATAATGCCCGTTTTGACCGCCGGATGTTTGAAAAAAGGTTTGCCCATTTAAAGCATCTTTGTGAACTGCCGTGGGGATGCACTCTTTCGGAAATAAACTGGAATGCTTTGGATGGCAGAATATTCTCTAAAAAACAGGAGGCGATTGCCTTATCCATGGGGTATTTCTATGATGCGCACCGGGCATCTACGGACTGTCTGGCTCTTCTGTGGCTGCTTAACTGCGTTCAGGGAGCTCTGAGTATGCTGCTCTCTAGTGTGGATTCATATACCTATACCATAAGAGCTCTTAATGCTCCTTATGATGCCAAGGATATACTTAAGTCCCGTGGTTATCAGTGGTTTGACCGGGAGAAGGTGAAAGCCGGCAGCAAGAGCTTCTGGTGGATGAAATATCCGAAATACTGGTATAAATCAGTCGGTTCTGTTGATGAATATCAGCAGGAGGTTGCCTTCCTGATGGAATTGTACGGTATGCCTATTAATGCAGACAACCAGCAGGAGTTTACCTGCGTGGATACGGCATTTACCAGGTATAAATAAACTGTTCCAGAATTTACGGAAGATATCCGGATGATACCACAACGCATGTCATGTGCTGTATGTATCCGGTTCTTTATAAAGATTGCCTGTGTTTGTTCCGGAGATAATCCGGTTTCACCGGACACAGGATGGTATTAAACAGTGCGGAAAAGAATTATTTTTCTTAAAAACTGTAAATTATGCTGCGACCTGTTTAATTTCAGAGAATTCTGATATTATTATCCTGTTCAATGCATTTTTTTATGCGTTTGGTTATTTTTTATGAATAACGCCTTATTAAATTCTTCCGGATTCTGACTGCATAATATTTGATGCCGCGTAGATAGAGCCGCATAGATAGAGCAGATAAAACAATATCTTTTGATGCCGGTGGTATTGTTTTTTTTCCATGAGCAAAAAAATCTGTCCATACGGAGCAGTGATGAGCAGTGAATAAACCGGATAACGGTGCAGCAGAACAAGCATAATTTACTGTAAAGAAGGAGCCGAAAATGCATACCCCACAGAATCGTTTCCCTTTAGAGCTTATTCCGGAAATAATTGCTCATCCGGAAAACTACCGGGTACAGAGTATTGTTCCATACACCAGATACAATGATGAGGCTTCTTTTCCGATAATTCTCAAGAAAACTCTGGACTCTGCCCAGTCGGTTGTTTTTCTGGAGCTTTCCGCCACCGGAACCAGAAGCAGGGATGTAATCCTTGAAATCGTTGCTGTCAGATGTTCAGTTATTTTTGAGAAGGATGAACTTATAAGCATTGACGCTCTGCTCCATCAGTACGAAGCTCCGCACTTTCCTATTCCTTCCTACGTGACCAGACAGACAGGACTTACCAATCAGATGTTAGGAGCGCGTACCTTTAATGTCAGTGATGTAAAGGATATTTTTGCAGATGATCCGGTTGTTATAAGTACCAGAGGTACTGCCTACCGTGATGTCTTTGAAAAAAGATTCAGTTCTCTCTCCGGCCTCAGATGGGTAAACTCCACCATCGATATACCATGGGGAAAATTAAACAGCAGACTGGATTCTAAAGAAAATCTTGCTCTTAACTGCTCCAGGTTAGGCTATTTCTTTAATTATGCCAATGTACTGGAAACAGCTTTAAGCAATGTCTGGTTTTTTCATTATGTCTCCGGCGCTGTTAAAGCTGTTGCCGATGCTCTGTTATACGAGGAATATCTGGTATGGGCGGTAGGGGCCAGCTTTGAGGTAAAGGATGAACTGAAATTCAGCGGTTACAGGTGGGATCGTGATAAAAAGTGCTGGTATAAACATGTAAAGACTCTCGCGGAGGTCGAAGAGGAAAAAGTTTATCTCTCCAGTAAATGCGCTGACTCTAAACTGATACAGGTAGAAGTTATCGGTACAAGAAAGAATAAATGATAGTAGTTATTGAAGATAACAACAATGATCTGCCATCTATGCGGATTATTTATAATCCGTAATCAGTATTTTGATAAAATAATAAGCTGTCGTGATAGGCGAAGAAGCCCTCGTTTTAGAAAAGCGAATTGACGATTCAAGTTTGTCGGGATGTCGCTAAATCGGGATTTACAGGAGGTTACATGAAAAAAGGAGAAATTATCAAGTTTGGCAACTATCCTCGGGACGGCAATAGAAGTATATCACCTATTGAATGGCTGGTGCTTGATGTTAAGGAAAATGAGGCTCTTATTGTCAGCCGTTACGGACTTGACTGCAAACAGTACTCCCATGATTTTCATGGTACACGATGGGAAGATTGTGATCTCAGAAAATGGCTGAATAATGATTTTATTAAATCAGCTTTTTCAAAAGATGAAGCTAAATCAGGTGGAAAAGACACCAAAGATCGCATATTCTGTCTCAGCATAACTGAGGCTGAACAGTATTTCAGCAGTGAAAAAGACAGACAATGCAGACCTACTGCATATGCACGCAATCAGGGGGCATATGTTGCCAACCGCAATAACTGCTGTTTCTGGTGGCTTCGGTCACCTGGTGGCAGTTTTCTCCGCGCGGCGAGCGTTCTTACAGTTGGCGAGATTGATCTGTTTGGCTACCGTTGCGACGATGATGGCGCCACTGTTCGTCCTGCTTTATGGATAGTCTGCAATATGTAATCTTAACGTAGAGAAGATTCGTCTTTCATCTTCTGCAAATGCATTATCTGAACATTTAAAAGAACCATTATAAACATAAAAAAATACTCTCCAAAAAGGAGAGTATTTTCTGGAATGACATCTGTATCTGTATGTCAGTCACAGGTGTTTCCGGCAGAAAATATACGCCGGAAAACAGTCTGAGACTAGAAGTGTTTAACGCGACGGCGTACTTCTTCCTGCTTACCTGCGTTGAACGGACGGGTATCAGGAGCGCCGAGGTAACCGCATACACGACGGATTACTGAAGCCTTGTTAGGGTTTGCATTACCGCACTTAGGGCAGACAAAGCCTTTACTTGTACAGGAGAATTCACCTCTGTAGCCGCACTCATAGCATTCATCAATAGGGGTGTTGGTACCATAGTACGGTACACGATCGTACGCATAGTTCCAGACATCCTCGATAGCTTCCGGATTCTTTTCAAGATTAGGGAATTCACCGTAGCAGATAAATCCGCCTGAAGCAAGTTCAGGATACGGCTGCTCAAAATCAATCTTGGCGTATGGATCAACCTTCTTTTCTACGTCAAGGTGGAAGCTGTTGGTGTAGTATCCCTTGTCGGTAACACCAGGTATAATACCGAACTCCTTGGTATCAAGCTTGCAGAAACGGTTGCAGAGGTTTTCTGAAGGGGTACTGTAGAGACTGAATCCGTAGCCGGTCTTAGCCTTCCAGCGGACAGTGGCGTCGTGAAGAGTCTTTACAATACGGATACCCTTGGCACGGAGGTCTTCATTATCAAAGATATGTTCCTTATTGCCGTAGAGAGCGTTGATTGTTTCGTGAATACCGATGTAACCGAGTGAAACAGTAGCTCTGCCGTTCTTGAATATTTCTGAAACCTTGTCATTTTCCTTAAGACGGACACCGCAGGCGCCTTCCATGTAGAGGATAGGGGCAACCTTTGCCTGTACATTGTCAAGGCGGTGAATTCTTTCCATAAGAGCCTTGAAGCAGAGTTCGAGTCTGTCATCGAGAATCTTGTAGAATTTCTCTTCATCCCCGTGAGCTTCAATAGCAATACGTGGCAGATTCAGACTTACAACGCCGAGGTTGTTACGGCCGTCATGCTCTTCCTGACCGTCTCTGATGTATGGAGACAGGAAGCTGCGGCAGCCCATAGGAGCCTTGAATGAACCGGTAACGCGAAGAACCTGTTCGTAGTTAAGGATATCAGGGTACATACGCTTTGAGGCGCATTCAAGTGCCAGCTGCTTGATATCGTAGTTAGGATCGTTCTTCTCCAGGTTCAGACCGCGCTTAATGGTAAATACCAGCTTAGGGAATACTGCAGTCTTGTGGTTCTTGCCGAGGCCGGCGATTCTGTTCTTCAGAATGGACTGCTGAATAAGTCTTGATTCCCATGAGGTACCGAGACCGAAGCCTAAGGTTACGAAAGGAGTCTGACCGTTGGCGGTATGAAGAGTATTTACTTCATATTCTAAAGACTGGAAAGCGTCATAGCATTCCTTTTCTGTTCTGGCACGGGCATAGCTTTCAACATCGGCAATCTTCCATTCTCTGGCAACTGCTAAATGTTTTTCATAGCTGCTGGTTACGTACGGAGCCAGAACTTCATCAATACGGTTGATGGTGGTACCGCCGTATATGTGACTTGCCACCTGGGCAATAATCTGAGCGGTAACTGCTGTTGCAGTGCAGATTGAACGAGGGGTTTCAATTTCCGCATTACCCATTTTGAAACCGTGGGTAAGCATGCCCTTGATGTCGATCAGCATGCAGTTGAACATCGGGAACAGAGGAGAGTAGTCTAAATCATGGAAGTGAATTTCGCCTCTTTCATGAGCCTGTACCACATCAGCAGGAAGCATGTGCTGCTTGGCGTAGTGGCGGGCAACAATACCGGCAAGAAGGTCACGCTGGGTAGGTATTACACGGCTGTCCTTGTTGGCATTCTCATTGAGAAGCTCCGGATTGTTCTGTTCGATAAGGCTTTCGATATCATGAATGAGGTCACTCTGCTTTTCACGCATACGGTCACGATCGTGACGATACTCGATATAGGCACGTGCAACCTGCTTGAATTTGGAAGCCATAAGCTGGTCTTCAACAACCTTCTGAATTTCGCTGATGGCGATTTCATGCTTATCTCTGATACGCTTGAAAACTTCAGCCTCGATGTTGGCACCAAGATTAAGATCACGGATACCGCAGGCATTAGCTGCTTTTGAAACTGCATTAACAATTCTGATGCCTTCATAAGGTACGCGATTACCATCGCGCTTTATTACAGTAATTTCGGCTTCCATTGTATTATGTCCCTTATATGTCTGTAATTTTGAACCTCAGGAAAACTCCCCGCGGTTCTGTATTTTTAAAAACTCTCTGATTTTTCTAATATAGCAAATCCGCATATATCGTAACCGTTAAGGATTCCACCTCCGGCAGTTCTATACTTTTATATTCACTGTCATTCTGTTTTTTCTTTTTTTTCTGGTTCGGTTTAACGGCAGTCCGTACCTGTTTATTATGTTGATATTTTTTAATGTTAAAAAATATCAGCCCGGTAAAAAATCAAAAAAACAGTCGCTTTTGAGGCAGTCTTAATATATGTGATTTATATATTTTTTTGTTTTTTTTATGTGTGCTTTGCTTATCAGCGACAGTATACAGAATTCTGCATCAGCCGGAGTATTTTTTTGATGAAAAAAAATCTGACCGGTGCGCAAATCCTTGTATGTCTATAATTATAGCAGTCTCCCGAACACTCAAGCACACTGCTCGAGTAATTTATCAATTTTTTTTGAATTTCACAACAAAAAAAATATTTATTAATGAAAATGAATAAAAATTGATTTGGATCAAGGTTTTTGTTGTAGCTATTGCAGAATATGAATTTGAAAATTTTTTCATGAATTTTTGTTTATTTTTTATGCTATTTTTCTACATATTGTATGATTTTTGATTAAAAGGCGTATTGTATACTATATGTAGTATGCGATTTTAACTAAATACAAGATATAAAAATTATGGCAATACATAAAAATCATAAAATTTAAGAACTAAATCATGAAAATGCAATCGTTTTCATAAGTAAATTTAGAAAACAAAAGAAAAAATTATATAAAATATATATTTTTCTTTCATACTAAATACAATAGACAAAAAATGACCTGTGATGTAAAACATAGATTTATGGTAGAGATTTATTAATATTACTTTCAACCATGAAGATGTTTGTTTTCTGTGTTCCGCCGGAGAACTATCCTTTTAATCTCCGGAAAAAGTGCACCAATGTAATAAGCGTTTTTTCCGGATGACGGATATCAGCTGCCGGCACGTAAATTTTCTGTCGGCTTTTTATCGCGGCGCAGGGATAATTCTCCAGTGTATGCGGTCTTCTGGCTACAGGCAGCTTAGAAGGTAAGAGGCAGCATCTGATATCTCGGGAGACAGACTGCCATGAATACTGTGAAAGAGAGCTGCAGACTGCTGCTCAAGTTCCCCGATTTCTTTTTCATTTAAAGTACTGACGGTTGCACTGAGTACGCTTTCAATAACTGTCGGGGTATTGTAAAGACCGATGCCTCCGCCTATACCGATGGCAAAGGCGCTGATACTCTGTCTGGCCACTCCTGCAACTATGCCTACCAGGATCATACTGCCGCAGATTACTCTGCCGAGAGTACCCTGTATCCATTCCTTCAGGGTATCCCATACATCCGCAAATTCCTCACCTCCGGTGCCGGCAAAGGCATCTCTGGAGTCAGTAAGCAGTAGTAATGCGGCTGCTGCGAGGACAGTCGGCAGGATGCTCCTGCCGGTATTAAGTGAATGCAGACCGGAGATTCCGGCTGATAATCGGTTTTTGCAGAACATTAATTTCTCCTTTCAATATAAAGATGTGTGATAAATAACGCTGGGTGAATAAAATGGCGGGTGGACAGACATTGTTATCCGTTGCGGTCCTTCTTTCCTGAAGACGGTTTTTCCGGAAGGTAGGGCGCATGTTTTTCCTTTGCGGGTGCGGAACCCGGCAGAACGGCGCCACCGTTACCGGTAACCAGTGACTTTTTTTCACCGCCGTAGCTTAATCCCCATGAACCGTTGTGCAGATTGGTGTAAATTACCTGCCGGCCGTGCAGACTGCCTTCGTCATCCTCATAGGGGTTTATGAAGGTAATCATTATGTCATCTCTGGTATGAATAACGGCAGGTTCCTCCCTTGAACCGCTGTACAGGGTGGTGTCCGGCCGGTCGCTGATTCTTCTGTTTATGTTGTCCTCACCGGAGCTTTTAAGCTTATGAAGCGGATCTTTCTGAGAAGAAACCTGGTTTTTTGCTGTTTCAGCCGGAGTCCCGGTGTCATCCTCCGGGGGCATGATGCTGAAGTTGTGCCGGTTCATGTAAACCTCTCTGGTACTTTTACACTGAACCCCCTGGGGTAGGCCTGAACAGCCGTAGTTTTCACTGCCGATGCCGAGGGAACAGCCGGAAAGCATGGCTATGGATATGGTGACTGATCCCGTTACGGTGAGGTATTTACGGGACGGAATGGTTAGGTTCATGAATATCTGTTGTTTCTCCCTGAGTAACAGCGGTTGTTTTATCCATTGGTTTACAGTTGTTTCTGCAACCTGATATAAATCCGCGAAAGGTAAAATTTAAAAGCGGAATTTCCCGTCAGGTATACGTCATACCGGAGAAATAACCGGTTAGCATACGGTTTGTACCTTCCGGAGAATCCGGTGATGGTTATATGCTTGCTTTTTTGTTGTTTCTATTGTCATTAACGGACGCTAATATAAGAAAAAAATCTGAAAGAAAATAAAAAGATAGCCTTGATACAATGTCATAAAAAAATCCAAAGAATTAAACACAACAGCCTGAGTAGGTGAAAATTCCTCAGTAGTATCATTTCCATCCGGAGCGAAAAAATCCGTACGGAAATGTCCGGAGAGAAAGCAGAAGATCGAAAGCAGAAGGTAGGCGCTAAGAGTAAGAATGAAGTAAACCTGAAGGCAATGTAAGTAACTCAGATTTAGTGGAAAAGTTGAGTTAACGAAGTAAATCGGAAGGTGGTGCAAAAAAGAAATAAACCGGATGGTAGCAGTAATAAAACATCCGGAATATTCGGGATACCGCTAATGAATGACAGTAAGGTATGGTAATAGGCTAAACGGTAATAAAAGGAAGCTTTCCTTTTATTACCGTGGAACCTCCGACACGGGCGATAAATTCTAAATCCGGCAGTTCGGCCAGCATGGATGCCGGAAAAATCTCCATTTCCGTCTCGGTGAGATTATCGGCTACGCTGAGGTTGAGACTGGTAAGTTCATCGGCACTCTGATTTCTTACGGCACTCTGCGATCTGAACATGATTCTTGTTTTAGGCAGTGATTCGCTGATATATTCTCTGGTTTCTTTGTCGATCACCCGCAGCGAGATAAGATTGTTGACATTGCCGAGTACCTGAGAGGCTTTGGCAGAGCTGCCCAGTCTTGATTCAAAGTCGGCTACTGTCTGGGTGGCGATGGTTATTCTGAATTTTGCCCCTCTTCCTTTGTTGAGAAGCTGAATCAGCTGTTCATTCACCACTTCGGCTGTTTCATCAACAAAGAGATTCACCATGCCGGGATTGTTACCGTAGTTGTATCTGGCTCCGGCCACAGCAGTAAGGTCCGCCAGCAGAATGGATCCCAGTGCGGCTCCCGCCTGACCGTCGGTTAGTGAGTCCAGTCCTACATAGAGAAGCCTGTTTTTATTGACTATTTCCGAAAGGCTGTAAGCCTTTCGGGAAAGAGTGCTGTCCTCCTCCGGAGAAAGAAGGCTGCCCATTTCTCCCGAGGTCAGCATGTCAAGAACCGGTTTAAGCGAGGCAATCATCTTTTTGTAGTGCTCAGCATCATGTTTTGAGAGAGCGAATAAGGCCTCCAGTTCGGGACGCTGCCCGTTTTTGTACGGTCTCAGGGCCTTCTGGTACAGAACATCATATTTGTTAAGGAGTCTTCCGGGAACCTTGGAGGTTTCCTTTTTCAGTGTCTGCCATTCTCCGGCATACTTATGCCCAGGTTTCAGCTCGGCGTCGAAAACACATTTGTATGCCAGAAAACAGAGCTCGGAAATCCGGGAGTCGCTGTAGTAGCGCAGAAGCTTCAGAGTAGGGCGCTGGGCTGTAAGCTTAAGCCCGCCGACAATGGTGTTAATGACCGTAAAGGCAAAGCTTCTGAAGGGATCGTTGTTTCCTTTGGCTGTCGGTACCAGTGCGCTTACCCGGCTCGCAATCTCCGTACTGCGGGTAAAACTGTGCAGAGGATTGATGCCGATACTGGTATCGGAGAACGCCGGGTGAAAAAACAGAAGTTCCCGGTTACAGGCAGCGGATACGTATTTAAGATGTTCATATAAATCCCGGTCGCCTTTGGGATCAATAACTATAAGTCCTTCACCGCGGTATATCGCCTGGGCGCACAGCAGATCATATAGTCTGGTTTTTCCGGCACCGGTGGTTCCCGCAATCAGCGTATGCCCGTCAAAAAAGGATAGCGGCAGGTAGACCGGCTGTACCGGACCTAAGGCCTGAATGAAGGTTGAACCTTTGAAGTCGGGATTACGGCTGAACCGGCAGATTCCCGGATCCTTTTCGAGCAGACGGTAAAGAGCTCCAGCCTGTTCCTTCTCCCACAGAAAACCCTCGCCGAGATACAGCCGGTCGGCTGATACTCTGGTTTTAAGCTCATCCAGATTCATGGAAAAAAACGAGGTTTTATTAACTGCGTTCTCCTCTCGGTTATAGCCGGCAAGATCCGATATTTCTCTAGCGAGAAGCATAAAGGTTACCGGAATAAACATGAGATACGCTCTGCTGCAGTACTCGGTGGCGGCGATGATTATCAGAATGATTAAGGCACAAAGGGTGGCGGTGATTTTAAGAATATAAAGCTGTTTCATATGCATAAGGCTGCCGGTGGCTGTTCCGGCGGCTTTCAGTTGACTGATTGAAAAACGGTTGACTCAACCTTCCCGGAATTCACACGGGAAGACAGCGTGTTAATATGGATGTCCCGCACGGCCGGGGTTTATTCCGGAAGTTGCGGATGCTGCGGATCATGACGGAGAGTCTGTTCCTTGCTCCTGACCGCCGGAAGACGGCGGTCAGGAGGAGACTAAAGGGCTTTTTTATAGTTTACCCTTGAGGTGCAGAAGAGCTCCTTTTTCAGAATGTTTCTCAGATCTTCGGAATAACCTCCGTGGAGAAAGTCTGTCTGTCCGGCCATAGCTTTGGTGAAGGCTTTATAGGCAAAGCCGTGCTCCGATACTCTGTCTATGCACCGGTCAGCCTCGTCCTCCCATATTTCACTGCCGGTTCCGCCGGCAGTGTTCTCAGTAGTTGTGCCTGAGGTGTGAACTGTTCCCGCGTCCTCATCTCTGCCGTTTCCTTTACCGCTGTTTTTTATGAGCGTGGAGAGGCAGCAGATATCATCGGTAAAAACATCATTCCTGACAGTGATGTCCGGGTTTATCATGCGCTTTTCCCGGGAGATATCCTCAGTGGTGTTATCTGTTACCGCCTCAACTGATTCTTTAGAGCGTGAACCGTGTACGGGCATAAATGAGGATACATCACCGATGCACAGGAATTCCAGGGCCTGACGGTAGATCTCCGCAGCCATGATAAAGGCACAGTCATTTATCAGAATGTCCTCATGCGGCTCCTTACCGGTAATCATTTCGTAAATGCAGAAAAACAGTGAGAACCGGCGAATGGTTTTCCGGCTGGATTTCAGGGTAACCGCATTCTCCTTTCTTCTCCGGTTGGTGTTTTTGGTAACAAATTTCTTGAGACCGTATTTTTCCGTATGATGCCGGCGGTTGCGGATCAGGTAGTGCAGACTCAGCGCCGGCAGATCCGTTCCGATGAAATCATTGGCTATGGTGTTATCCACCTGATTGAGGGCCAGAGCCCTGATTCCTAAAAACCTGATGGAGTTTTCAGAAATAAGATAGTCAAATTTCTTTTTGGCGTAATAGAGATCGTTTCTGAAGAGTTCGTGATAACAGCCGAGATTGTTAAAAAGAAGGCAGAGATAGCCGATAACGTTTTTCGGATTAAAGAGCTCATCAACCGTGTTCAGGCGGTATATTCTGGAGAGAGGCAGCGGCAGAGACACCAGTTTTCTGATAATGACATCTCTGAAATCATTCAGAATTCCGGTATCGTCATTTTTCTGAGAGATGCCGGCCATAATGATTTTCCAGAGCCTGTTTTCCCGCATCTCCGGATTGGCAAGAAACGCGTCAAGAAAAAGAATATTACTGTACTCAAGAGAGTTGAGCGGCATTCTGAGTACACCGCAGATCTGCCGGTAAAGCCTATACTCAGGTGTACCGGTACTGATTTTTCCGCTCTTTGCTGAGGCGGTAAGGGAAAACCGGCTTTTTTCCGGGGAAAATGAGTCGCGGTTGTTGAATTTCTCCTTCAATAAATCACCGCGGCGTAGTCCCGCGAGATAATAGGAGAAGTGATTCTCTTTTTTCAGAAAAACAAGATATTCTTCGAGAAGTCCGGTGGCGTCATGCTGAAGCGGGAGCAGCGGGGTTCTTAAAAATGTCTTTCTGTTATGATCGCTGATTTCCTGCTGGAATTTTCTCACGGTTTCAAGCCCGGAAAGATATTGTTTTGCCTTACGGCTGCGGCTTCCTGTGACAGCGGATGCTGTGCCGGCGCATGTTGTACTGGCGGATTCAGGTAAAGAGATGCTGCCGGAGGCGGTTTTCAGTTTTTCTGATGATACGGATGATGAAAGTATGTTCATTTTGATTTCCTAATTACTGTGCTTGCCATATTAAGGGTGAATGTCCCGTATATACGGATAAATGAATCGGAATTTTTTATTTCAGCAGAGCTTCCGTATGGTAAATCCATTCAGGGATAAAGTTTTTTCCTGAACGGAGTATTTCAGTCAGGATTAAGTCGTCAGAGTTTTACGTCTATTCCCTTCTGCATCACAGAGTATCTATAACAGGGTATCTGTTTTTCTGTCGAAAAATCAGTTCTGTATATCTGAAATAAAAGTCAATAATGAACAATATAAAAACAACAAAAACGTGCGTTCACGCACAAAGCGTGCATATTAAAGCAAAAAAACAGTGCTAAAACAACATATTTTTAAATTTTTTATTTAATGGTGTTCTGATAAATAAGATATAAAAAATATTTTTTCGTGAATAAAATATTTTAGTAATACGTAATTACCGATGTGCTGAAAAATTTAAAAATATGTATGCCGGCAATTAAATATAGCCGTGAGTTAATAATTTGAAATTATTAAAAAAATACAAATAATACTTATTAAAGTAAATGATTATTAGTTAAAAATATATTAATAATAAACAATAGATATTAAATAACATTTGACTAACGCAATACAATTATTTAAATTATGTGACTATACTCACAAATCAATTATTGAATATTGATGATTGAGTATGCCGTTATGACTGTTACGTCTGTTCCGTTCCTGATGCTCTGTACGTCCCGGGTTCGGCATGATGTGACATCAGCGGATAATTGAATCTGATAGGTGAACGATAGAAAAACAACAGCATTATTATTCCAGACTTCCGGAATAAAGACCTCCGGGATTGTTTCAGACGATCCGGATACTGACAGTCAGAGTCGTCAGTATCCTAGGTGTTTTACCGGAATCTGAAAACGGATTTCGCCTTTGATTAAAGTGCGGAAACCTCCGGCAGACAACAGTAGGAACCGGCGGCTGCACAGGCACACATAAAGATGACCGGGGGAACCCCGGTCATCTACAGGTAAAAGTAACAGGAACAGGTGAAAAAATTGTATTCCTCCTTATGCAGGGACGTATTCAGTCCGGAGCTGAATAGCGAAACCTTAAAAACTAATTTCGGACACGCCTCCGGTCTTTCAAGAAGTTTTATTAATGATCCGCTTTTTCTGGTGCTTGGAGTTAAACAGGAACTCTGTGAAGGTATTGAGAAACTGCTGGACTCCGGGGAACAGAAAAGCTGCGGTAATGATATTCCGGAGACTGCCCCTGATGAACTCTCTGTCTTTAATCCGGTGAATATGCGCAGAGCATCCGGGGAATCTCCGATTAACCCGGAGGTTACACCAGCCGGTGCATTACTTTGGCAGAGTGTTCTCAGCGGATCCTTTAACAGGAATATCTATGACTGCACCAGAGAGTTCCGCCTTGGCGAGATGTATACAGGGAGTGACGCTTTTCTTTATCCTCTGATGCTGGATCAGGTTATTTCCGGCTGGACCGGGGATGTACTGGGCAGACTGCTCCAGGATGGTAATGCCGGAATAATTGCTTCTTCAGGCGGGGAGGTGTTCAGGCGTCTTGCCGGAGGCTATCTTGCTGACCATCTTTTTGAGTGCGGCGTCTACAGTTTCTCAGCCGGAGACAGAATATCTGAAGTCCCGGAGCTCCGGAAGTATCTTGCCAGACTGCTGATAAACCGGATTGGCCTTGCCGTTTCAGTCTTTATGTTTGAGTCAGGGGGGACTTCATCAGGGGAAAACGATATCTGTGAGCGTCCTGCCGGGAAGCCTGCAGTGGCAGTACCAGATGAAAAAACGGATACTGAATCAGTTTTATCCGTTGCCGGTGATAAGCCGGGCCGGAGAGATATGATTAGAACATCTCTGAGACTTCCTGAGCTTATGAAGTCGTTGAGGATTATGGATGACCTGCTAGATGTGGAGATAGCCGCCTCCAAGTTCGACGGTGCCGTTTATGAAATTGCCGTTAATCTGATGCGACATAATGTATCGCTTAATCAGACCGTTAAATATCTGCTGTTCTCCCAGACCGTCAATGTTAAAAATAAACAGCGGGCCGTAAAGAATAATCTGAAGGATTACTTCGATGTTACCAATATAGATGTGCGGAATATGCTGGATTTCGGAGACGAATGTAAAGGACGGGGAAGTCAGTGTACCAACAGGGATAAAATCTCAGGAAATCAGCTCGCGGAACTGGAGAAAATGAAAAAAAGCGCCACCTATTACATAGGTCTTGTTCTTCTCCTTTTTTCTGAAGCTGAGGTTCTGGTAAGCAGCCCTGGTAAATACAGAAGTCTGCTTAACTCAAGCGGTTTCAGGTTAATCAGGGAATTTAAACGTCTGATGGAAGGTGATCCGGCAGGTGCTTCAGCTCTTTTCGAAAAACTTTTTAATGAAGAATCGCCTGCAGACATTTCTTTTCAGGGAGAGTTGTCATGTGGAGATTCCGGCAGTGGGACATTACATAAAAAATGCCGGAACAGAATGGTGAAGTTCCGGGTAATGGAGTATTCATTTCTTGATCCGCGTACTGAAGGTGTGGTGTTCAGGATTACATCATCTCCTCGTGTTGAGGTGGTATATCTTGCACTGATGACAGCCTTAAGCACAGTAAAGCCGAGAGAGAAACTGATGCTCCTTTTTGAGAAGGATTTGCAGAAGATACTCAGGGATTTCTACTCCGGCAGGATGGTTATGCTGCTGCAGTGGTGCTATCCCTACCGGAGAAAGGAAAAAGCTCCGGACAGAACGGAATAAAAATCACAGCTGTATTATTCAGGAAGTGAATAAAAAACATAACATGACATAACGCGATGCATCGCTTTAAGCTGCTGTACATCCGCCGGATGTTTTTTCCTGCTGATTTCTGGGGAAGACACCGGAATTTTCCGCCGGGTTCCTTCCGGATACAGGTTATTCTGGAAGCAGCTTGAATCTTTCAGTAAATTCATTCTTTATGACTGAAATGACATCATCTGCGTGCAGGATTCCCGCCTGTTTCAGAAAATTCATGCTTTCCTCAGGATTGAGTTTTTCGGTAAAAAGATTCGCTTCAGGATAATAACTTATATGCCACAGTTCGTGGGAGAAGAGACTGCCGGCCTGACTGTACGGGCGGAAAAATCCGAAACGGTGCATGTTGGCAGTCAGCCATTCGGCTGTGGTCCGCTGATTACCGGCGGTATAGCAGATGTTTGTGAGATCCAGTTCCTCTCCCTCCGGGACGGTATCCGGATTGTACACGTCGATATCAGTTCCCCAGTGATGCCGGGACAGTCCCGGAACAGCGCTGAAGAATAAAATGGCCCGGATAAGATCCTTTGGATCCATGCCGGAAATATCAATAGGGCGCTCGTTCCGATCCAGAACAGGGCGTTTTCCGGTCATTTTATTTTCAAAAATCATTTTCTGTCTGGCAAAATCTCTGAAGGATGAGGCAATACTCAGATTAATGCCGTCACTGAGAGCAGCCCGGCGCATTTCCAGAAATGCGGCTGCTGTCTCCGGGGTAAGTTTATAAGTCCGTTCATTAATGGTGATATCAGTGAGGTGTTCCTCGGTTAATCCGTGAAGAACACCGGATGTAATATTAGTCATTGTTCTTATCCTTATCCTGTAACGGTGGCGGTAAACTGTGGAGGTGATTTGTACCGGGCTTTTTCCCTTACTATATTACCGCTTCAGGTATTATTTTCTTAATTTTTCTGAAAGCTTATTTTACAGGATGAAGGCTTTCCTGATGCGAACAACAGTCAATCTAACGTGACATAAAAATTCAAAAATGATAGAATATCGATACAGATCACATTTTAGCTCTGCCGGGTAATTAAAAATCCGGCCGGAATGCTGATTTTAAAAGAAAAAATTACGGCTAAAGGAAGCCGGAGTAACAAGTAATAATTAATAAAAAGTAGTAGTAAAAAGCAGTAATAAAAAGTATAGAAGTGGCTGTTTATTAGACAAAGTCACCATGTCCTGCCGGCATAAAGGTTGAAACATGCGTCGGCGGCAGTCATTTAATGTTTTATAAAAAGAAGAATAATAATTGAGAAGGTCTTTTGTTATAAGCCTGAATGGTGTGTTTTTTGCATTGGATTGAATAAAATATGCGGATCACTGAGTGCTTCTGTTAACTGCAGATAATACACAGCTGAATGTACCGTAGAATGTACATCCGTTCTGAAAAAACGGTAGTGGATACCGGAAAAGCGGTACGACATAAAAACAGCGGCTAAACAGCAAAGAACCATGCACATAGGAAATTAAAATGAAAAAAAATTTACCGGATTCACTAAATCCTGAATACTGGGTAAATTCAGGAAATACCGGATACGCGGCGGATGCCGGTAGCGGAGCATCCATAAGCCGGATGATAATGAAGCTTTTTGCCGGCATTGTAGCGGCAACAGTTGTAACCACGGCTCTGGTTTTTGTGGGCAGTTATTATAATGCCGGCAATGTGGCCAATGCCGCCAGAGTTATCGGTACACATCATCAGAAAAATCAGGAACCCTCTAAAGATTCCGTTCAGACGGAAGAGGAAGAGGAGGAGCTGGAGGAACAGACATACAGCGACGGTATGGAAAATACTGACAAAGCAGAGCATGTTTCATCTGACGCCAGGAAATCATCAGTTAGTGATGTGTCTGAAAATGACATGACAGGCAGTCATGAATCAGAGAGCAGAGAAAGTATGGATTTCCGGGGTAAGACCTCCAAGAAATTTAAAAAATCAGAATCTCAGACTAAGGTGCTTTCAAATGATCCGTACGATGCCGATGCACGTGATCCGGCAGGTCCTAATGTTGTGGTTAGAAAGATTGATGATCTGAAGCCTAATAGCTACAATCATAATTATGATAAGGCGGAAAAAATCAGACTGCAGAATATATCCAGCCGCCTCTGTTCCCGTTTCCGGGAGAATGACCTGGAGAAAATTTTCTGTGATAATCCCAATCTGATGCTTCTTGAAGAGGAGTATCTTAATTCTGTTAATCTCAGCTATGATGATCACGGCTGTCTTTTCGGATGCCCGCTTAACCGCAGCAGATTGAATGTCTGCAAGGGGACTCCGCATGCTAAAATCTGTGTGGAGAATTATTTTGAAACCCTTATGGCAGAAGACAGAATTCAGCACGGAATGGAGGACTGGCTGGATTTCAGAATGATCTGTCAGGAGAGCGGGGATAATGATGCTAAAGCTCCGTCAGATGCGGCTAAGCTGAAGAAATCTTCCGGTGACAGGGGGCAGAAGGTACTGTTCCGTTTCTATTCCACAACTCTTCCTATAATTCATTTTACTTACGATCAGAATGACTACAGTGTATACGGTTACCCTCAGTACCGCGGGGAATATTTCCGGGATAACAGCAATATCTGTGTCGGCTGTGATTTCAATGCAGAATTGAAGATTATCAGTGAAAAGGAGTTTAATCTGGTAATTAAGGATTTTAACAATCCTGAACTGGTTCATTTGGTCAGATGTCTGGACAGAGAGTAGCAGGCATTCTCCTTTTTGCGGTTTGAAATACATCTTTCATCTGGTGAATTTGTGTGCCATTCCGCAAAAGTCTTAAAAAAATATGGAACTCCCGCAACGGGAGTTTTTATTATTCTATAAAATGATTTCTGCTGTTTGTTTCGTTTTAAAACCGCAGGGGGACAGAGGTGATTAGAAAAGTTTTTTATCAGTACTGTTTTAATGATATCACTCTCTGAATATTAGAATACATATTCTAAAAAATATGATATATAGATTATATATGTCGTATTTAAAAGCGTTCTGTTAAAAAATTCAGCGGAAGTTTGCAGCAGATAGGGCGGTTGAAATTAAAACAGAACGTTTAAATAAACACCAAACAGCACGGCCTCAGAGGATTTTGGTTGCTCAAATACCGCTGATATGGAATAATTAAAACGTTCTATGGATAATCCCTATGAATAACATTAAAGATAGTTCCACAGAAGACAGATCAGTGTCGACAGAACAACCGGTTAATAAGGAAGATACTGTTGAACTGGAAATCTCAGCTCTCGATAACAGTTTCAGGATAACATGTCCTAAAAACAGGGTTGAGACAATGCGTGTTGCTGAAAAACATCTAATAGAAAAATTAGAGGATTTAAAAAAGATAGCTCCTAATTTTTCTAATGAGAAGCTGGCAATACTTGCAGCTTTCGACATTTGTCACGATTTAGTCAATCTGCAATTGAAAAAAGCGTCTTTTGAGGATATAGTTAAATTAAGGTTGAATGAGTTGGAAGGCATTATAGACAAAGCCTATGAAGACTCATGATAACCACCGAATACCTCGGGGTGTGGCTGTTGTTTTTGGTCCTGAGCCGATGATACTATTATAGAGGAATTACTTTTGCACGGTGTGCAGGCTCACATTTATCCAGTGAGAAGCCTAACTGCAAAACACTTTTCTCGACCTGAACTTGCGGGTTCTTGGTTTCGATTCGACACACATCCCGAGTCCTTTTTTTGTTATTATAATAATCATTATAATTTTAGTGTTGATTAAATTTTATACGGGATTATTGAAAAATGTTTACATCTCGTCCTCTTCTTCGTCAGAAAATCAGAGAACTTCGTAAGTCCATCTCCCCAGAATTACATGCTCATTATTCATCTCAGCTGATTGACCAGTTTTCCAGAAATGAAAGAATTCAGAAAGCAAACAGTGTTGCGCTTTATATCAGTGTTGATGGTGAAATTGATACTCATGGTGTTATTGAGTGGTGCCTTGCCAGAGGTAAAAAGGTAGCTCTTCCGGTGATTCATCCATTCTCAAAGGGACAGCTGCTGTTTTTGAAATACGACCGCAATACGGTAATGAATCCAAACCGTTATGATATTCCTGAACCGGAATTAAATGTTCAGAATGTTGTTCCGTTAAATCATATCGATATTATTTTTACCCCGCTGGTTGCTTTTGATAATCAGGGAAACCGACTCGGTATGGGTGGCGGTTACTATGACAGAACCCTGCAGTTCTATCATAAGGGACAGACCGGTCCTTATCCAATCGGTCTGGCGCTGGATGTACAGGAGGTTGAGAATCTGCCTACAGATACATGGGACGTGCCGCTTCCGGAAATTATCACTCCGACAAGGGATCTTGTCTTCAAGCGTTAAGTCTGCAGCTTTTATCAGATGCAGAAAGCAGAAAACTGTTTAGCTGCTTAACTGCATAAATCTTAGTATCTTCTTTGTAATATAATACCGGAGTGGTTATCTCACGCCGGTATTTGTCATGTCCTATTAGTTTTTTACTATCTGAAGTGATGAACTGTTTATTTTATTACCTGTTTTGTTTTATTTTTTTTTATTTTTTGTGATCGTGGTTTTTGTTTTGAGAAGACTGTCTTTCTTATCCATTATTAAATCTATTAAACTCTGAGTGTCGTTATTTATACGATGAACTGATAAAACTGATGAACTAATGACTAAAGGAGAATACTTTTATGGAAAACCAACAGAATCAGGTGCAGGGACCTGTAAAAAATAATGATTCGTATCTGCTTGTCACTATTATGTGGATTACCAATATTATTGGTGGTGTAGGCTTCTGGATAGCATTGATTTTATTCTTTGTCAAAAAGGATGATTTCGTTGTACGTGATGCCTGCAGGAAATATCTGAATCTCTGTATTCTTTATATTCTGGCTTTCATTGCACTGATTGTTCTGGCTATGATTCTTGGAGCTATCAATCAGAACCTTGCGCTTATTGCAGCATTGGGATACTTTGCAATAATTATTCATGCCCTGGTTAACGTTATTATAGGACTTATAGCCTCTCTAGGTAAGAAGGATTTTAATCCATGGCTTCCGATTTTTGAGGTTATAAAGCGCTAAAAAGTATCAATATAAGCGTTTGTTTTTACATTTATACAGCAGGGCCGTATTTCAGATACAGGCCCTTTTTAGTGTGTCAGAGAAAAAGGGACAGGAGGTGTCTGAATACAGCACTGCCGACCGCAGTATACGGTCGGCAGGCGGATCTGAAAAAGATTAAACAGGATGTCACGGCATATATGGTGCTTTTACGCAACAATCCTGTTACCTACAGGGACTTTTTAAAACTGTTAAAATCCCTCATTTTTAAGTTTTTTGTAGGCTTCGCATCCGGCCTGACTGCCGAAATCACATGATTTTCCATAGTATGATTTGGCTGTTTTCTTGTTACGCTTTACACCGGTGCCGTTAAGATAGCTGTTTCCGTAGTTATAACAGCTGATACTGCTTCCTGATTCACATCCCTTTTTAAAGTAGGAATTAGCAGTATTTATGTTCTTATCAACACCTATGCCTTCAAAGTATAAATTACCCAGATTTCCGCAGGCATCGGCATAATTTAGGCTGCATGCTCTTTCACTGAGAGCGTACATCTTTTCGATATCCTGCTCCACACCGTCTCCGTTAAGGTAGTGCATGCTTAAATTAAAGCATCCGAGACCGCTCTGCAGACTGCATCCTTTTTCAAAATAGGATATTGCCGTCCGTGAATCCTTTTCCACTCCCTTGGCGTTATCATAGAGGAAACCGAGCAGACTGCAGCCGTCACCGTCATTCTGACTGCATGATGTTTCATACGCCATTCTGGCATGATCAAGGTTCTGATCTGTACCGAAACCGTTGTAGAAGCAGTTCCCAAGGGCGGTACATGACTGCGGATTGCCGTTCTGACATCCCTCAGCGTAGTATGCAAAGGCTTTGTCGGACTGACCGGCTTTTTCAAAATCCATGGCGGCGTAGCGGCAGCCCTGACCGCTATGGAAATTACATGCTTTTTCGTAATAGAAGGTAGCCTGCTGCTGATTCTGTTTTATGCCTTCACCGCGCTCATTAAGCAGTCCGAGATTTATGCAGCCTCTTGAATCTTCAAAATTACAGCCTTTTTCAAAATATGCGGCGGCTTTTTTGAGATCCTTTCTGGCTCCTTCACCTGTTAGGTACAGATTACCGAGGTTGGTGCAGCCATGGCCGTCTTTGAGATGACATGATTGTTCATACAGGCCGATGGCTTTGGCGTAATCCTGTTTTACCCCGTTACCGTTGTAGTACTCAAAAGCCAGATTCCGGCAGCCGGAGCCGTCATTCATGCTGCATGCCTTTTCAAACAGAGAGTTCGCTTTATAGAAATTCTGTTCTGTATTTAAGCCTTCCTTATATATTATTCCGGCATTACTGCAACCGGTCCAGACATCAAGACGACAGGCTTTTTCAAAAAAGAAGAGAGCTTTGGTGTAATCCTGTTCTGCAGTTCTTTCATCGTGGTAGAACCATCCGAGTTCAAAGCATGCGTCTCCATTGTCAGACTCGCATTCTTTGGCAAGTTCGGTAAGTATTCTCTCTTTTTCTAAATTATTTCTGTCTGTATCACTGAGTGCAGGTGCTTCTGTTTCCTCCTGCGTTGAGTTGCATCCTGAAATAAGTCCGGATGCTGAAAGCAGGACACAGAGTAAAGATGAGCTTATTAAGGAAAGTCTGATATTAGCAAGCTTCATGTTGTATTTTCCGTTGAGTAATTTATGCCGATAGGACAGCTTCCTGTCCGCTGTTTGCGAGCGGAAGGTATGCTGCGGATTTTTCTTTATTCAAGTCTACTATGATTTTGCTGTCTTGTCCCATAGAGTGTTATTTGGTTCTGTTTTTTT
>OMYE01000025.1 GCA_900315145.1 uncultured Pseudomonadota bacterium
TTAGAAAAGTAGTTCCCTTTTTTATATCTGCAGCCGCAGTTTCATGCTACAAGTATAATTACATCTTCTTAATTCTCATGTATTTAAGAAAAATCTTACTTAAGAGAATTAATTATTCTTCAGCCATTCTTTAAAAGCTGCTCTTGTTGCCGGATCCGCACTCTGATAAATGGATTTCAGGCCTTCTAGCATCTGAGCGTTGGCTCCGGTGTTCTTGGTCTCTGCCTTTGCTGAGGCTCCTGTTACAGCGTCTGCCGCATTTACTGCAGATACTGCTGACTTGTTTGAAGAATTTGCTACCACCTCTTTAGGACAGTTTGTCACCGAATCGCGGCAGTTAGTAAGATCCTGAGCGTTTTTCTGCAGTTTTCTGGCATTAGCATCGGAAACATATAATAAGTCCAGGCTTCTCAGTTCCTCCATGAAATCTCGATCCAGCTGGAAGCCTTTATCGGATTTGAGAATGATGTATGATGCCTCTTCATTGCTCACCGGGGTTCCGTTGTTGGTTATGGTGATATTCTGCTTGTCAGCATAATCCTGAGCCTGTTCATAGGATGTTATTCTCGGATATGAAAAGGAGAAGTTGTCACTTTCCTTTACATTCGGAATGTTTATGACTAAAGGATTAACCGCGGAAGCAATGATTTTATCATGTCCCTTTTTGAATGATCCCTTGAAGAATACCACAATCTGATGTCTTCCCGGTTCTAATTCCATTTCTCTTTTTTCAGTAAAAAATCCTGATGTCTTTTCACCGTCAGCAATTATGATGCTGTAATTCTTCGGGGTTTTAAAAGAAGCGGCTTCAGCTGAAATGAATGAGACTGCCGCAGTAACAGATACAGCAGCAACCGTCAGTTGTCTTTTTAAATTGCTCATAGGTATTCCTTAAAGTTTTTATCATTATTATAGATTCACATGTTTCTAATTTTTTAAGTCGGCAGACTTTTAGTCACGGCATAATTCGAGAACTGCCGTATTAGAGAAAATAATTAGGACTTCTCTCCGTTGTTCATTATTGTACTATCTAAATTGTTTTTTTGACATTTTTTTAATAGGCCGTCTGGTGGAATATTTTCGGTAAGAGGAAAATATTCCGGAGATAATCCTCTTTTCCTACCGGAAAAGGTGTGTTAATTTTGATGTTCACTAAAAAATTGAAAAAAACAGTTAATTTTTCTGTTCTAATCACATAATTCTTGAAAAAACAGAGTTTTTGATTAAAAAATAAACTGTTTTTTTCTTTAGAAAGCGTTTTTTTAATATTTTATGGTTAATTCATACAAAACATATTGATTTGATATGAAATAATGTGTATAGTATAATCCGCAATCGCGATAAAGCCGGTTTGGATTAATAATCACTGTTTTCCTTGATGTCGACAGACTGAGGCGGACTGATGACCACGATGCTTTTGAAATATTTAATTACTTAGAATAAAACAAGTTTAACTGCTTAAAGCTGTGTTGGTATATAAGTGTTTTTAACCGGGCGATGTAAAAAATTAACAACAAGATTATTGAAGGAATACATTTATGAATATTAAGAGCACATTAGTAGCAACCTCAGTTGCTTTTTCATCATTTGTAGCAGTAACCGCAGCTGATGCAGCAGTAGTATATAAGACAGATACCTCCTCACTGGATCTCGGCGGCCGTATTCAGGCAAACTTCAACAGTGTTGAAGCTAGTTCAACACACGATAAAGCCGCTCTGGAGTCAAAGGCTCGTTTGCGTACTAATGGTCAGGCACAGATTTATGATGGTATAAAGGCTATCGGTTTTGCTGAATGGGAAGTTGCTGCCCAGTCATCTCAGGACGGCAAGTTCAAGACCCGTTTTGCTTATGTCGGCTTTAAGACTGATGACTGGGGTGAACTTCGCTTCGGTCAGGATCATACAGGTATCTATTATGTTATTGACCGTACCGACGTATTCACCGATTACGGTTCACGCGGTAATACCTACTGGGAATTCGGAGGCCGTCAGGAAGGTCAGATTCTTTATAAGCTGAATAAGAATAATTTTGTATTCAATGCCTCATACCAGTCAGCAAGCCTCAGCAGGGTCGATAACGGTGCGGCTGTTTCAGCAGGTTATACATTTGATACCACTCTGCCGTTTGTAGTGACTGCCGGTTATGATTATTACGATGTTACCAATACAGCTGATGACAAGCAGTCTGTAGCTGCCGGTCTTTCTCTAGGTACTGAAGGTGACGGCTTCTACTCAGGCCTCATCTACCAGTTCACTGACTATGATGAATCTAAAAACAAGAACGGCTGGGAATTTGTTGCCGGATACGGCTGGGATTCAGGCTGGAATCTGCTTCTCGGTTATCAGGATTTGAGACAGGATAAGGCCTTAATCAAGAGCAATCTGATTGGAGAACTCCAGTATAACTTCAACTCTAACTTCCGTGTTCTTCTTGAATCAGAAATAGGGGTTGGCAAGATTGACAGAGTTGATGCTTTAGGTCACAAGTTAGGTTCTTCTGATAAGCGATCTGATGATAAGGTGTCAATTGCTGCACAGTATAACTTCTAATTCATAATTCAGAATATCATATTTTCCCGGCAGTGAAGGGGAATCTGAATTCAGTTGATTATGATAACGATAGAAAAGGGACTGTTTTTGCACAGTCTCTTTTTTGTGTTTTTTGGATATTTTAAAGTTTTTTTGTGCACAGGATAAATATTCAGATGCGTTTATAAAGGATGATGATTGAAATAGTGCTTTATACCTAAATAATCATATCTTATTTCTGGCATCGATTTTGCTTGGTATAAAAGTGTATCTTTTCTCGTGAGAATTTTTTTCGATCAGGATAAAACAAATTGTTAGTATTAGCTAACAAAAGATGTATAATATGCGCGTTTTGTTTTAATTCGCTAAAAGATATAAAAATTTATCGTGCGGCATGTCAGCTGCGGTCGATAAGATATAAAAACTTTTATGAAGGAATAAGAAATGATTAAGAAAACATTATTAGCTGCTTCCATAGGTTTATTTTCTGCTTCAATTGCCAATGCTGCAGTTGTTTATGAGAAAGAAAATGCTTCTTTAAATATCGGCGGTCGTCTCGCAGCGAACATGAACAGTGTTTTTGCTGCCAAGGATTATGATAAGCCTGATGCTAACCACAAGGTTAAGCTTGAAGGCGATGCCCGTTTAAATGTTGATGCCTCCAGCACCATTTATGACGGTATTAAGGCTAAGGCTTTCGGTGAATGGGAAGTTTCTGCTGAAAGCGGCAATAACGATCATTTTGCCACCCGTTATGCAATTGTCGGTTTTGATACAGACTTTATGGGATCACTGGTATTCGGTCAGACTGAATCAGCTATGTACAAGCCTTTAAGCGTTACCGACGTATTTATTGACTGGGGCTTTGCCGGTACTACCTTCGGTGATTTGGCTGACGGCGGTCGTCAGGAAGGTCAGATAGTCTATTCTCTTGATGATTTAAACGGTTTCAGTTTCGGCGCTTCATACCAGACTGCAAGTCTTAACGTTGTATCTTCAGGTGCTGCATTCAACGCCGGTTATAAGTTTAATGAAGAAGTATTCCCTATCTATTTTGGTGTAGGTTATGACACCTACGATATGGATTATGTTCATAATCTTGATATTAATCCAACCAATGTTGCCAGCGAACTTGCTGATAAGTTAAGCCGTGATTCTTTCGGTTTCGGTTTTTCTGCAGGTGATGTTGAAGACGGTTTCTACCTTGCCGGTATTTATCAGTACTCCAAGTATGCCAAGCACAACGGTCTTTACCTGAAGGATACCAACAGCTATGAAGTTGTTGCCGGCTACGCTGTTTCAGGCTTCGGCTTCCTCGCCGGTTATGAAAACCGTCATCAGGGCAACCTGACTCTGGTTTCAGATATCGTTCTTGAGGCAAAGTACAACTTCAACGACAACTTCCTTGCATACACTGAAGCTCAGTTTGCTACAGGTAAGACTGATGACAAGATCGTTGACGGTGAAAAGTACAAGGTTACTGGTCATGATCTGTTCTCAGTTGGTCTGCAGTACAACTTCTAAATCTGTATAGTACAGTAATTCCTTTTAGAGAGACTGTCCGTCGCCGGCAGGCCGGCGGATGGTTATCTTGATTTTAAAACTCGATAAGTGCTGATAAATCAGGTGTTAAAACCGGTTATCAGCACTTTTTGTTTATCCGTTCTGTGGCTGTATGTTTTCTTGCGGATAAGTGTCTTTATTCATGATAATGGTTAATCATATGTTATCAGTATGTAATAAAGGAGAGAAAAAAGTACGTAATTGTGCTAATATGACGCTCAGTTAATTTGACAATAAAAATCAAGGTTTACAGAAATGAAGATACATGTCGTGAGTGCTGCGCTTCTGCTTGTCATGTCAGGGGCGGCTCATGCCGTCAATGTTTATCAGGGGGATACCTCTGATTTGAGTATATTCGGGCGTCTTGAAGGCGGTTTTTATAATAAATATGCCAATCAGACCAGAGAAAATCATGTCAGAAACAAGGCCGGAATCAATGGGGAGGCAAGACTGGGAGTCAAGGCAACCAGTGAAATTGTAACTAATATCAAAGGTGTTGCCTTTGGAGAATGGGAGGTTTCCTCTGCTTCTTCAGAAGATAATCATTTCAGCACCCGCTATGCCTACACCGGTTTTGATCTGTGTCAGTACGGTACTCTGGTATTCGGACAGGGGGATACGGCAAAATACCTGACCACTGGAATGACCGATGTGTTTGAACATTACGGCAATACTGCCAACGACTACTGGCTTCTTGGTGGTCGTCAGGAAGGTCAGATAATGTATCTTAATGCTGTCGGAGGCTACAGTTTCGGTTTCAGTTATCAGACTGCCAGAAACGGTATGGGCAGTTATTTCAATCATGAAACCGGCTTCTATCAGGATCTTGATGTAAACGGCGGTTATGCTGCATCCATGGCATACAACTGGAATGACGGACTTCTTGAAAGTGCCGCTTTCTCATTAAGCTATGATTTCTATGATATGCACAAAAGTGAAATAGGGGATAAGCACAGTTTCAGTGCGGGTATCAGTTACGGTCATCTGAACAGCGGTCTCTACACTTCACTCGTGTACAGTAGGGATAAATTCCAGTATGAATCCCATCACCGCTCAGGCTACGAAGGTGTTGCCGGCTACACCATGGATAACGGTCTTGGAGTTATGTTAGGATACAGTTATTACGGCTATGATAATCATCATACCGACAAATCTGAGATAACCTCTCAGTTAAGCTGGCATTTTACTCCAGCTATAATGCTGTATGCTGAAGGAAGATTCGGTCTCGGAAGACTCGATTATCCGGTTAAGGAAACCAGACAGCACAATGCATACATGATTAATATGCAGTACAATTTCTAATCTTAATGTCATGATGAACCGGTAATGCTGGCTTATATTGCGCAAATCCACTACCGGTTAAGAATACCTGTAATAAATGTTTAATGCTAAGGAGATACGATGTATATCCCTGATCTCAGTAATTTAAAACTTCCTGATGTACCACCAGCTCTCAGTGATAAGGAAATTAATGAATATACCGACCGGATCGCTGAAAAACTCAAAAAAAAGGATGCTGTGGTAATTGCTCATTATTACACTAATGATGAAGTACAGCAGCTGGCGGAGAAAACAGGCGGGTTTATTGGTGATTCTTTGGAAATGGCTAAATGGGGCCGCAGTAATAAAGCAAAAACAGTTATTGTTGCAGGTGTTCGTTTTATGGGGGAAACTGCTAAAATTCTTTCTCCGGAGAAAACAGTTCTCATGCCTGATTTACAGGCTGAATGTTCGCTGGATCTCGGCTGTCCGGCAGATGAGTTTGACAGGTTCTGCAGTGAACATCCGGATCACACCGTTGTGGTGTATGCCAACACTTCTGCTGCGGTTAAGGCCCGTGCGGATTATGTTGTTACAAGTTCCATCGCACTGGAGATGATTGAATATCTCAATCTTTGCGGTAAAAAGATTATCTGGGCACCGGACAGACACTTGGGGGCATATATTTCTAACAGAACAGGTGCAGATATGCTCAAGTGGCAGGCTCATTGTATCGTGCATGATGATTTCAAGGCGGCTGCATTAAAGAATCTGATGGCGGAACATCCGGATGCCATGGTGCTGGTTCATCCCGAATCACCGGCTGAGGTTACAGCCATGGCTCATTTTGCCGGTTCAACCTCTCAGATTCTGGCTGAGGTAAAGAAATCATCAGCAAAGGAATTTATCATTGCCACCGATACCGGTATTTTCTACAAGATATCTCAGGCCTGTCCTGACAAGGTGCTGATTCCAGCTCCTAACGGTGGCGCCGGAGCTACCTGTCAGAGCTGTGCCCACTGCCCGTGGATGCGACAGAATACTCTGCCTCTTATTGAAGCTCTGCTTGACAATCCTGAAGGTCATGAAGTGTTTGTTGATGAAGAGATCCGGAAAAAGTCACTGATATCTCTCAACAGACTCCTTGATTTCTCTGCTGCTCTTAAGGAAAAGGGCAGTGTTCAGGCTATGATTGAGTCAGGTATAGTAATCTGAGCCTGACATCTAATACAAAGAACTGCGAAGCCTGTTGTTGCAAACAGGCTTTTTTTATCATTTTCCGGAAAGGAAAGACACTGATATCATTATTCACAATCTGGGTCTACATGATATAATTATGCGCGTTTTTAATTTTTTCTGATGGAGAATATGCGGATTTTTTCTTAATCGGTATCCGGCTTAGTCCTGCCAGAGGTATTGGGAATGCTACGATATTGTGTAAACAGCTGAATTAAGAAAACATCTGTTTTGGTTATTAATATTATGAACGGTTTTATGATACTTGTTCTGGCGTTAGTGTACTTTGCCATAGGATACAAATTCTACGGCGGTTTTATTGCCAGATTCTTTAAGGTTGATGACAACCTGCCAACTCCGGCTGTTGAGAATAACGATGGTGTCGATTATGTACCTACCCATCCGGCTGTGCTATTCGGACATCATTTTGCTTCAATTGCCGGCGCCGGCCCGATAATCGGACCTATTATTGCCTGTAAGTTCGGCTGGATTCCAGCTCTTATTTGGATTCTTGTCGGCTGTGTTTTTGTCGGTGCGGTGCATGATTTCGCGGCGCTGTTTCTTTCAGTAAGAAACAAGGGCAAATCAATAGGCTATGTTATTGAAGGTCTGATGAGTATCTGGGGCAGACAGATGTTCCTCTTTTTCTGCTGGGCATGTCTGATTCTGGTTGTTGCTGTATTCGGTCTTCTAGTGGCAACTACTTTTGCGATGAGTCCGTCTGTGGCCACGGCTTCAATTATATTTATTCTGATGGCTCCGGTATTCGGATTCCTTACATCCAGAGGGGTGTCACTGAAGATTGCCAGCTGCATATTCGTACCGCTGGTTTTTGCTACGGTATATATTGCCGCAGTATATCCTCTGAACATTGCAGAAATATTTAATCTTTCTGAAGAGCAGGTGAAAAATGTATGGCTGATATTCCTGGCTGTTTATGCTCTGGTGGCCTCAGTTACTCCGGTTCAGTGGCTGCTGCAGCCGAGAGACTACCTTAGTTCATATCTCCTCTATGTAATGATAGCTCTGGGTATAGTAGGTATTATGGTTTACAATCCGGAAATCAAGATGACCGGCTACAAAGGGCTTGTTGTTACTGACGCCGTCGGTAATTCCAGCTACCTTTTCCCTGAACTGTTTATTTTAATTGCCTGTGGTGCCTGTTCCGGTTTCCATTCGCTGGTTTCATCAGGGACAACATCAAAGCAGATTCGTTCTGAGAAGGATATGCAGATCGTCGGCTACGGCGCTATGATTGTGGAAGGAATACTCGGTGTAATGAGTCTTATTGCCGTAATCTACCTTACTGATGATTCTTTTGCTGAAGTCGGTAAGAATCAGGTTATGGCGTTCAGTAAGGGAATCAGTGCTTTCGTTGGCGAACTCGGGCTGCCGCAGCACATTGTGGAAGTGTTCATAAGTCTTTCCATTTCCGCCTTTATGCTGACTTCTCTGGATACAGCTACACGTCTCGGCAGGTTTGTATGGCAGGAATTATTTTCTCCTTCCTATTCATATGCATCTGGTACAGGTATTTCGGTGATTAATCACCGCGAGTATTCTGCTAAAACTGTTAAAATAATCGGGATTATCAGAAAGATTGTAGCTAATCCTGTAGTGGCATCGCTTTTGGTTGTTTGTCTAGCCGGATTTCTGGTGGCTACCGGAAGCGCCAACACAATATGGCCGGTATTCGGAGCGTCAAATCAGTTGCTTGCTTCACTTACACTGCTGGCTATTACTCTTTATCTTATGCAGAAAGGATGTAGTATTATGGTAACCTTTATCCCGACTGTTCTGATGATGATTATGAGTATTTGGGGTTTGGTTCAGCTGGTGAATAAGTTTATCATCTCAAACATGGTGATAACTGTTACCTCCATATTTCTGATAGTGATGGCTGTACTTATGGTGATACTGTCATTTATCGTAATGTACAGGAATATGAAAATCAGACGTTTCGGTTAGCCTGAGTATGAGGTTGTCCGGTGCCTTTTTATAAGGTGCTGTAATATCAGTGTAAAAAGGAAAGATCGGTTCTTCTGACGGTCTTTCCTTTATTTTTGGGACAGTATACGTTCAGTTTGAAGTATAGGGAGCCGGAGTCCCGGCCGGTTAATACCAGGCGGCTGACGGCCCTGTGATGTCCGGAGGCAATATCAATATAATGAGCTTATGTAATGATGCTTCTGTGCAGATGACTGAGTTGTGAGTTGACGGACAAGCAGAGGAGTGTTCTGAATGATTAATCCATGTGTTATATGGATCATGTGATGGAAAATCCGGTTCCTGATTAAGTTTATAATTAAACAGTTGTATGTAATTTGAAGCTGAACCGGATTGTTTAGTTTTGTCAGACACTAATTATTCAAAATTAACCTGAGGAACTTCTTTTGCTTTTTCTGAGACAGTGAAAAATTCCTTTTCGGTAAGACCCATCATATTGGCCATGAATACGTTTGGAATTACTTTTATAGCCTTGTTGTATTCTCCTACAGCTGTATTGTATTTGTCTCTGGCATAGGAAATACGGTTTTCTGTTCCTGCCAGTTCATCCATAAGTCCGATGTATACTTTATCTGATTTCAGTTCTGGATAACCTTCAGCAATTACCAGAAGTTTGCCTAGGGAGGCGGTAACAGCATTGTTTGCCTCATTGAGTTCCTTTACGGATGATGCAGCCAGAAGTTTTTCTCTTGATTTGGCTATTTCAGTAAATACTGTACTTTCATGCTTGGTATAGGCCTTGACGGTATTTACCAGATTAGGAATGAGATCCGCCCGGCGCTGCAGCTGGGTGCTGACATTAGCCTGATACTGGGAAATATTGTTCTCCTTGGTTATGAGGGTATTGTAGCTGGTAATGAAAACGCCTGCTACAATTAACAGCGCAACCATAAGAGTGGCAAAAAATGCTAATATTACTTTCATAAAAATCCTATAAAACCTGTAAAAAAGTTTATTTTATTTCTCTGAACTATACAATGACCGGCACGGCTGGCCGGCAGTACACTGTATCAGCGATTCGTTCTGTTCTTCTTATTCTGTTTATCATCTGCTTATCCGTATGGAAAATGCGATAAACAATAACTGACAGCTAAATTTAAACATAAAGAATAAAGGTAGTCACTGATAAGAAGGAATATAATCACAAAAATGTAAATTGTACACGATTTTCTGAATATCCGTTCAGAATACGAGTGGATATTCTGCTCCAGGACGTGATGTTCTCTGTTATGTGGGAAATAATGTGCAGGTACACAGAATGGAATTGAAAACGGTAAAGAACGGAAGACATCAAAGCTTCGTTATTTAATTGTTTTTCGGTAGAAAACTGTTTTTTAAAAATGTCTTCATGGAAAAATGTGAGATGGTAAATAAAAATCTTGATAATTAATTGTACTAGTGTTAAACTCCACGGCCGTAGCGATAAATCATCTGATTTTGTTTTACGTTGCTGACAACGGTCGCATTGTCAGGAATTCGTGCATCTGCACAAGCGGATGCGGTGTTGATTTGTATATTTAAGAGAGAATTAAAATGGCTTTTAAGTTTGATGCCCAGATTCGTAACGACTTCGGGAAAGGTGCGAGCCGCCGCCTTCGTCGTTCTAACCTTCTTCCAGTAATCGTTTATGGTGGAGACAAGGAACCTGTTGCTTTAGCTCTGGATAACGCTAAGTTATATACTGCTCAGCAGAACAAGGCTTTCTATGAAGATGCTATCGTTTTAGCTGTTGCCGGTGGTGAAGAAATTTCTGTTAAGCCTGTAGCTATTCAGCGTCACCCAGTAAACGGTACTTTAATTCACATCGATTTCATGCGTGTGTAATTAGTTCCTGAATATGTGTGTCGGTATATACCGGGGCCATAGAGAAATTAATAGATGAAATAATCACTGTCAATAGATGTTGTGGCAGTGATTTTTTTTATCCCTGACTGTGTATAAGGTCAGAGTTAATATTGAATATTTTTGTTTTTAGGATTGTTGAAGAGAGAAAGGCTATGGAAAACGATATTGAAATCGGAAGAATGAACGAGCTTACTCTGGTTAGAGTTGATGAGAAAGGTGGGTTTCTAGATGCCGGTAAGTACGGGGAGGTTTTTCTTCCTTTGTCTCAGCTTCCTGAAAACCATGAATGCGGTATTAAAATTGAAGTTTTCTGTTACATGGATGATGGCAGACTTACAGTCACGGCACATCGTCCCAGAGTGCTTTTCGGTGAGGTCGGACGGCTTACCGTCAAGGATGTAACCCGCGGTGCCTCATATCTTGACTGGGGTATTAGAAAGGATCTGATGATTCCGTACAGAGAACAGCTTAAAAAGCTTCAACCAGGGGATGAATGTCTCGTATACGTGGCTAAGGATCGTGACGGCCGTCTTTTTGCCACCCAAAAATTTGAACGTTTTATAAAGGATACTCTTCCGAGAGGATGTAAACTGAAGTCAGGTGACAGGGTGGATCTTACCGTTATCAGCAGGACTCCTCTAGGTTATAAAATGCTGGTTAACGGATTGTTTTACGGTCTGCTTCCGGAAAGCGACTCCCTTGGTGTAAGTCTCCATGCCGGAAAGAAAATCAAGGGATATATTCATTCAATCCGTCGTGACTACAAGGTTAATCTGTCCCTTTCAGGAAGCGGAATGTCCGGTATTTCAAGCAGTACTGATTTTCTTTTAAGAGAACTAGCTCTTGCTGACGGGTTCCTTCCTTTCGGAGATTTTTCCAGCCCGGAAGAGATTGAGAGCCGTTTTCATATGAGTAAAGGGAAGTTTAAAAAGGTTATCGGCGGGTTGTACAAGGCGCATCGTATCGAGCTTCTTGATAACGGCATCCGTATTATAAAAAATGAAGTCGGTGACGCTGAGTCCGAAGGTCTGGAGAATAAGCAGGAAGAAGTTCTTTTCTGAATGGATAACGGAACGAGATTTTGAAAGGTGTCAGTTATGCTTAAATCATATTTAAACCAGAGATTTTTTGCTTTCATAATTTTAATATTCTGTTCCGGATCCTCTCTGGCGATGATTCTGCCTATAATGAGCCTGTTTCTGACAAACGAAGTCGGCGTCAATGATTTTCAGCTGGGGCTTTTCTTTACATGTTCCTCCATCTTCGGCATTTTTGTGAGTCAGGTGATTGCCAGGTTTTCAGATGAAAGAATATCCAGACGTCTTCTTATTATGCTGGGTTATTTTGCCGGTGCCCTGATGGCTCTTACCTACATAATCTGTCCAAAATATGAAGCTATTATCACCATAGGCATCATATTTTCCAGTATTTCAATGATAGCTACCCCGCAGGTGTTTGCTCTGGCTAGAGAGTATGCTCTGTTTAAATACGGGGATGCGCTGATGTTTACCTCATATATCAGGGCTGTGTTCTCCCTGTCATGGGTGATTATTCCTCCTTTTACATATTTTCTTTTTACGCAGTACGGCAGTTTCGGTTCGTTTTCTATGGCCATAGGCCTGTTTGTCACAGCCGTGGCGGTAACCTTTTTTACCATGCCGGCCAAGGTTTTTGCCGGGCATGATGAACCGTCCTCCGCTGTGTCAGGAGGGGCCGGGAATGAGAAGGCAGGACAGTTGAGCCTTTTTAGGCTTATTGCTACTGATAAAAGTATCATATATCTCTTTATTGTTTTTCTCTTTCTGTGGTGCTGCAATACAGCTTATCTTATCAGCATGCCTATTTATATCACCAGAGAGCTGGATTTGGATAAATCTCTTCCTGGCTACATGATGGGAACAGCAGCTCTTTTGGAAATACCGGTGATGATTATAGGCGGGGTGATAGCTAAAAGAACCGGATTGAAGAACATGCTTCTTTTCAGCTGTTTCTTCGGCTGGCTCTTCTATTTATTAATAAGTGTTGTTCCGTTATGCGGCTGGGTTCTGTTGGTTCTTCAGCTTTTTAATGCTCTGTTTATCGGGATTCTGGCCAGTCTGGGAATGGTTTATATGCAGGAGCTTCTTCCTTCCGTGCCTGGACAGGCTACAACCCTTTACAACAACAGTGTTAATACCGGCAATATTATTTCCGGCATGATGGTGACACTGCTGATGAGTCTTGGTAGTGCCAGATATGTTTTCTACTGTGGTACCATACTGACTCTTATAGCCCTGCTGCTTCTGTTAATGGTCAGAAAGGTGAAACTGTAGAAAAAAGTCCTCGGTTAATAATACTTCCGGAGAGTATTTATCTGAAATATATTCTCCGGAACTTTTTTGTAGTAATGTACGGATAAAATAGTTTATAAAATGTTCAAATAAACAGATTACTCACTAAAAAAAGTGGTAGTTCTTGACAAATGTAATTTTTTATCTGAAATTACCATAAAAAATTTGTTTTATTGTATTTGCAGTTTTCCAATTTCTGAAAATCTGCCTGTAAAAGATATGCTGTCCGGCTGATATATCATTTTTTGTCGATTGGGAAACTGCCGGGCTCTCTTGATCCAGAGAATGGCAATAATGATGTTTTTTACCGGAGATTTTTATACCGGTCTGCCTGTTTAAATAAAGCTTTTATCCAACAGACTCCCTTTTGGAACAGTTTTGGTTTTTTATTTCAGAATTATTTTTCTCGGGAATAAACCTGAGACATCAATAGAGATGCTTCATGGTTATTGAAAAAATGCAGTTTCAGATGATATTACCGGGGCTGTCTTGGTGATTTCTGCCTTTTCAGGCTGTATTTTCAGTGCTGCATTTTATAAAAATATATATGTCGTACACATAAGGATTACTCGGTTATATGGAAGGTTACTGGTCAGAAATTTTACTTTTTATCTCTAAGACAGTTGTTATTTTAGTGGTGGTAGTAGTATTACTGCTTATTTTTCTTGCTGTTGTCAAAGGAATAGTTGCCGCTGCAGTTGAGGCTAAGAATAAAAAGAACAACGATGATGATATGGAGCTACGGATAGAAAACTACGGCAATCTGCTCTCAGGCGAAAAGGAAAAGCTTGAAAACAGTATGATAAAGGCTCTTGATGATGATGTTTATGAGGTTTTTAATAAAATTAAAAACAAAGGTGAAAGCATCCGGGATGAATCTGACAGAACCAGAGTTGACAGCAAGAAGCTAATTCAGCAGGGGGTTGAGCTGCTGAACAGTTTTAAACGCAATAATGAAGAAAAGCAGAAAAAGGAAGCAGCTAAAGATAGTGACGGCAGTAACGATTCTGTTCAAAATAATTCCGCTCCTGAAAATAAGGTCACAGATATTGATAATGGATCTGAGAATGAGAAGGTTGAATCAGTTAAGCTGATAGAGAAAAACAGTTTCTCCCTGTCCGTTAACTCCGATATGTCCGTATCAGTGACCGGCAATCTGATGTTTATTATAGATTTTGACGGCAGTGTTACCTGTGATGAGGTGGCCTCTCTTACCAGAGCTGTTAATCTTCTGGTTAATGAACTTTCTGAAGGGGATGAGGTGGTTATCCGTTTAACTTCTCCTGGCGGTACCGTTAACGGATACGGCCTCGCAGCTGCTCAGCTTGACAGATTAAAAAGAACAGGTGCCAGACTTACCATTGCAGTTGACCAGGTTGCTGCAAGCGGCGGTTATCTCATGGCCAGTGTGGCTGATAAGCTTATTGCTGCTCCTTTTGCGTATATAGGTTCAATCGGGGTGGTTATGGAACTGCCGAACTTTAATCGTCTGATGAAGAAGTATGATGTTGATTATGAACAGATTACTGCCGGTCAGTACAAGCGTACGGTAAGTACATTCGGGGAAATAACAGAAGAAGCAAGAGAAAAGTGCCGTGAGGAACTGAAGCAGGTGCATGATATATTCAAGGCTCATGTTTCTACGTACCGGCCAGCTGTGGATATTGAGAAACTGGCTACCGGTGAGGTATGGCTGGCCTCTGAAGCTAAGAAACTCGGTCTGGTTGACGATCTTATGAGTTCAGACGAGTATATAGTTAATAACATGGATAACTATGCCGCCGTGTTTAATGTCAGCTATGTTGAAAAGAAGAAAAAGAATCTGGTCAGCAAACTGTTGGGCACGGAAGCTGCTCTGAAGACGTTTAACCGGTTAATAAACCGTCTCTGTTCAGGTTTTAACGTAAAATAAATCGTTGTTGTTAAAGATATTGTTGCTTATTGACAAATTTTTGTAATAATACACACTTGCAAAAATAAGAATAAGCAATAACAGCAAAGCTTTCAGCATAAGTAACGCATTGAGGAATGCATGTATGGGGAAATCGTTAGTTATAGTGGAATCACCGGCCAAGGCCCACACTATAAATAAGTATTTAGGCAGTAACTATGTTGTCAGATCAAGTGTAGGTCACATTCGGGATTTGCCATCAGGCCAGACCAAAAAAAGCAGCACTGAACCAGTGAAAAGAGCCAGAAGTTCTCTGGAAAAGGATGCTAAGCTTTTTGCCAGAATGGGAATAAATCCGGAAAAACCTGGCTGGGATCCTCAGTATGAAATTCTTCCCGGCAAAGAAAAGGTAGTGTCTGAATTAATTTCCGAAGCAAAAAAATGTGATTATGTATACCTCGCAACCGACTTGGACCGCGAGGGGGAGGCTATTGCATGGCATCTGCAGGAAGTGATCGGCCTGCCGAAGGATAAATTCAGAAGAGTAACTTTTACCGAAATTACCGAAAAGGCGATAAAGGAGGCCTTTGAAAAACCTGTTAAGGAAGTTGACATGAATATGGTCAACGCTCAGCAGACCAGAAGATTTTTAGATCGGGTGGTAGGTTTTATGGTGTCCCCGCTTCTCTGGGAAAAGGTCGGTCGCGGTTTAAGTGCAGGGCGTGTGCAGTCTGTTGCTGTGCGTCTGATTGCAGAAAGAGAAAAGGAAATCAGAGCCTTTGTTCCTAAGGAATACTGGAATATACATGCGCTGCTTGCTAAAGACGGCAATGAGGCAAGATTTGAGCTTAAAAAGTATCAGGGAAAGGATTTTCATTCTGGTACTGAAGCAGAAACCAACGGATATCTTGAGGAACTTAGAAAACAGACTTTCAAGGTTGTGGAAAACGAGGAAAAGGATGAAAAAATTGCTCCTTATGCCCCTCTAAAAACTTCAACCATGCAACGTCAGGCCTCATACAGACTAGGCTTTTCAGTAAAGAAAACCATGATGCTGGCTCAGACCCTTTACGAAAAAGGGTATATAACCTATATGAGAACAGACTCACTTAATTTAAGCGCCGAGGCTGTTGACTCTGTCAGAAAATATATTTCAGCCGTATATGGTAAGGAATATGTTCCGGCCAAGGTTAAAGTCTACAAGTCAGATAAGAATGCTCAGGGGGCGCATGAAGCTATCAGACCGACAGACATAAACAGAGATGTTGCCAAGGTGGCTTCAGAGCTCGGGAATGATGCCGCCAAGCTCTATACCATGATTCGTAACTATACATTGATCTGCCAGATGTCTGATGCACTGTCAGGTAACAGAAAGATTTCTGTACAGGCAGGTGATTTCCGTTTTGAAACCTCCGGCAAGGTAATAAAATTTGACGGCTGGACTAAAATTTATGCTCAGAAGGATGTAATCATTCCTGATATGGCTGTCGGTGACGTTCTTCAACTTGTTGATTTGCCGAGCGAACAGCGTTTTACTCCTGCTCCGGCCCGATTTACAGAAGCCTCACTGGTTAAGGAACTGGAAGATAAGGGAATCGGCCGTCCTTCCACCTATGCAACCATTGTATCTACTATTCAGGAGCGTGGCTATGTCCGCCTGGAACAGCGACGTTTCTTTGCCGAGAAAATGGGTGAGATTGTTACAGATCGTCTAATGCAGAGCTTCAGCCGTTTGATGAATTATGAATTCACCAAAAACATGGAAAGCGAACTGGATGATATTGCAGCAGACAATATGAACTGGATTGAATGTCTTGATAATTTCTACAAGGGATTCAAGGAAAAACTCGATACTGCCCGTCTTCCTGAGGATGAAGGCGGTATGCACAGCAATGTTTCCGTGGTTACTTCTGTATCCTGTCCGGAATGCGGCAGCAACATGGTAATCAAAAATGCCACAACTGGAGTATTTCTTGCCTGTTCAAATTATGCCGGTAAAGGAAAAAAAGCAAAGGATTCATGTCGTAAGACCATTAATCTGGTGGCTGAGGATCAGTTGCCTATTTTTGAAAATGAAGATTCAGAAAGTGAATATCTGAGAACCAAGCGTCGCTGTCCTGAGTGCGGCTGTGTGATGCTGGCATACATTATTGATGAACACAGAAAGATTCATATCTGCTCAGATAATCCTAACTGTAAAGGCTATGAAATCGAGGAAGGGAATTTCCGTATTAAAGGGGCCGAAGGTCCGACCATCGTCTGCGACCGTTGCGGTAAGCCGATGGTACTTAAGACCGGACGTTTTGGCAGTTATATGTCCTGCTCTAATACCGAATGCGGTAATACCCGTAAGATTTTAAAGAACGGAGAGGTGGCTCCTCCTCGCGAGGATCCGGTGGATTTTGAGGATTTAATCTGTAAGGACGGTAAATCCCACTTCGTTCTGAGGGATGGGGCTGCCGGTATATTCCTGGCTTCAAATGCCTTCCCTAAGGTTAGAGAGACCAGAGCACCAAAGGTATGCGAGCTTGTCGCTCACAAGGATGCACTGCCGGAGAAGTTTAAGTATTTTACCAAGGCTCCTGTTACCGATGCCGATGGTAATCTTACAGTAGTGCGTTTTTCCAGAAAAACCAAGAAGCAGTACATCATTGCTGAAAATGCTGATGGTAAATCTACCGGATTTACCGCTTTCTATGATGAGGCTTCAGGAGAGTGGCAGGTAACCGAACCGGAAAAATCAGCAAAGAGTAAAGGCTCCAGAACAGCTAAAACAACTAAAACTGCTGCAAAAACCACCAGAACTGCTAAAACAGCCAGAAAGAAGGCTGATGCCGGCGCTGAAGAATAAACAGCTGTTTTAACTGATACCGGATATTGTATAAAAGGCATGAATCAGGCTTATTTCCTGTTCATGCCTTTTTTATAAAGGGGATAAAAGCAGGTGTACTTTTAATTGCAAATGTACCGGGATGGAAATAACGCTATAATGCACATTACTGGCTTTTTTTATCTTTAATTATGGATATTGCCTCAAAAAATGGATAAAATCATGTGGGTGCCTAAGTGTTATATATAACTGACGGCAATTCTGTTTTTGATTCCTTGAGAAGTGAACTGATTGTATTTACTGTTCCCCGGCGGTTTTGGTAAAAGATTATAATGCAAGAATTAAATTTACCGGATTTCTGTAAGACAGCAAAAGAACTTAAAGATGCAGGCATCTCCTATGATGAACCTGTTCTTGATGATGTGGCGAAAAGAGGCCCCGGTAAATCCTTTTATACTTATCTTTTTGTGTTTTTTTCCCTTGTAGCTGTTTTGTATACCAATGCAGCTTTTTTGCATTTTTTCGGAATCAGGGTTGTCTGTATTCTGGCTTTAGGTACCGTATTCTGTTCCGTGAATGCTTTATATCGTCTGGGCAGATATTTTTATTATGTGAATATACGAAAGAATCTCAGAAATAACCGCAAACCAATTATGCTGCAGCCTGTCGGAGTGGTCGTTGAATATAACCATAAGGGCTGGATAGATTTGAACTCTAGAGATTTCTTTAAATATGCCGTAGTTTATAAAGAGGCCGGAGTGGGGACTCCTCATTACTACATAACTGCCTATTCAACCGATATTCCTGAAAGCATGCCGGCGGAGAATGCTCTTCTATACCGCCACATAGATAATTCACGCTATTACTCAATTGAAAGTAGCTATAACCTTAACGTTATCAAAATGAAGGACATAGCATATAAAAACGCCGGTCTGCCGGCGTAGGCGACGTTGGTTCTTAGACATGTGCAACCTGTTGATTTTATGTCTTTTTGGATTTCTGTTATATCCCGAAAAAAGTCTCCGTTTTACGTATAGATGTGTAAGAGGTAAAGTCTTTCCTGAAGATAGAGATAAAGGTATGGTTCTATGTTTCGGTTTGTAAAAAATAATACATATAATATATGTATTAACAGTAAATAATTATGGTGTTGAAACAGATGAGCATTCAGATAAATATCTTTATTTCTTAAGCGATGCAATCGATTTTTTAAATAATTTTTTTTGCATTTATTTCAAAAAAAAACGAGATGTTTTTTGTTCAATGTTTTATAATATGAGTAAAGATACTTTCGCAAAATCATGTTAAATATATTATTGTGATGAACTTTGTGAAAATGATTTCATAAGTGTGAGGAATGGAATATTTTTATTTTTCCAGAGTGGAAAAATTTTATTATTTTGTTATCCTAATACTATCATAAGAATTAATAAACAATCATAAGAAGAATTACGATAAGACTGTTCATTTACCTGCAGTCGGTAAATATAAATAAAACGCAAAAAAGAATATAAAGCTAAACCATGTTGAGAGTTAAGGTTTTGTTTTTTTATTAGAATAATTGAGAAAGTACTATGAAAGGGTTATTAACAATAGGTAAAGATTCTAGAGATAATCGTGAGCGTCTGTCAGAAGTATTATTAAAGGACAGCCTGGCATTCAGTGAATGCTCTCCGGAACAGTTATATTTTTTTGTTCAGCAGTATTCAGAAGTAATGACAGCAGAAAAGCTTGGCAAGATGAGATCAGCTAATGACTGTCCTTATAATATCCATGAGGCTGAAAATTCATAATTTTCGTCAGGGGCGGTAGTGAGTACTACCTGATATAAACTACTATTAATTATCCATTGTTGTTTGCAGAGCGGATCATCCGATCGGACGGGTGTTTATGGACAAGTTATAAAAACCGACGGCTGTTTTTATAAGGCAGGATTAGACACAAAGTTTTACTGTTTTATATGGTATTTGCAGTTCAGTCCTGAAGTATTTTTTTGGATGAGTTTTTTTTGTAATCCTTGTACTTTTTGGGAATATATGTCTGTATATTCCCAATTTTTTTATGGTACGGAAATAATACCGGAATTACGTTCTGGTTTGAATACCGCGGAAAACTCTGTTATTTGAAGCTGAGAATATCCCAGTTTTTTTCCCTGGCGATATTCACCATGTTTGCATTATATTTTCCGGGATTAACCACATGAGCTGTTTCCACTGTTTGGAGCATCGCCAGATCATTAATGGTATCTCCGTATCCGTGACTTCCCTTAAGATCCCAGTTTCTTTCACTGCATAATTTCAGCAGGCGTTTCCTTTTTCCCTCCTGGTGGCAGAAGTCCGGATAAACATCAATGATTCTGTTTTTGTCGTCATATTTTATTCTGGTGGCGATATAATCATCGGCTCCGACCAGCATGGCCGTCTGTTTTACCAGAAGATCCATAGTGGCTGATGCCAGGATTACCATGTGCCCTTCGCTATGGTATTTCCGGATAAGTTCAGATGCTGCCGGGGCGATTTTATTTTTAAGGTAGTTCTCCCGGTAGTCTGTGAGAACATCTCTGAGCTCATCTTCAGTTTTTCCGGCTATAGGTTTGATGACGTAGCGATAGTAGCCGAGAATATCCAAAGTTCCCTGATAGAATTTTTCTCCGGCGGTTTTGTTGAATTCTAAAAAAGATTCATCAATAATCCGGTGATCTAGCAGACATTTAAAGAACTGGTCGTTGCTGTCACCATTGAGAATAGTGCCGTCAATGTCAAAAATCATTAAAGCCATAATGTAGTTCCTGTGTTCGTTCTTCAGCCGGGTATGGTCAGTTTTGCTGATATACCGGTTTCTGTATCTGTCAGATGATTTTTTGGGATAATCCTAACACATATAACGGTTCAAGTAATTAGAAAAATGCCTGTTTCATAAGATTTTCCATGCCGGAAAAAGGTAAATATTCTCCATCGAATTGTTTCGGGAGTTTATGGCTGTTTAACGTAATCTCTGAATAACTGTTTTAATAAGCAGGTGTATCAGGTGTTTTTGATTGCTGAATTTGGTATTTTTCCGGCAATATCAAGCAACCTGCGGTAGCAGTTGTCCATTTCTCTGTTTACAATTTTGGAGACGTATTTATAGCGGTCAAAGCTTGGCGTTTTATTGAGTGTGATACTGTTAAAGGAGTATATGCCGAGCTGGGACATCAGGGCAAAAAGATTAATGTTGTAGGGATTAAGACTTTCTGCAAAGGTGTATCCGCAGTCATTCGGTGCCAGCATTTTATCGGATACCTTGCCGTATCTCGCAAGGAGAACAGGTAGAAAATCAGCATAACGTTCTACAGGTACAAACTGATTGAAGCTCGTTGTGGTATTGTACTGGGAAAAGTACGATTTTATGCTGTATGGCCTTGTAACCTGAATATTATGCGGGGTAAATCTGTAGCATCCGTACCAGTCGCAGATGGTGCTTAGAAAACTGTCAACTGTTTCATTATTGGCATCGGCCTCATCCTGAATGTTGTCATTGTAGTACTTATAAAGATCCTTTATGGAGAAACCGCAGAGACATGTGGTCTGATCACTGTAGCTGACATCAGAAAGATAGGGAATGCCTTCATGCTTTTCTGTTGACAGGTTGAATTTGGCTTCACCGCACAAAAGGACCCAGTCCAGATAGTCTGATGAATAGTAGACAGCCCGGTAGAAATTAAGTAGTTCAATGTAAAGCTGATCGAAATCATTAACCTTACCGGCCAGATGTTTGAAAAAAGGAAAGTCGTAGTTGTCAATCAGCAGAATAATCCGGCCGGTGGGACTGATGGTGGATATACTTCTTAAAAAATTAATTGTAAGCCAGTATGATCCCATGTCAGCGCTCAGATTGTACGGTATGTTATGTTCAAACAGGAAAGAGCGGTAGAAAGAAAACAGATAGTTTTTAAATGATTCAGCTGTAAGAGTGCGGCTGTTTTCAAAATCCAGTTTTACTACCAGCTGTCGTGGAATGCTGACTTCAGTTGTGGCAATATTGAGTTTTTCGACAATTGCATGTTCCAGACCTTTTTCAAAAATAAAACTGATGGTGTCAAGAAGCAGAGTTTTACCGAAGCCCCACGGACGGATAAGTATTTCGAATTTGCTGTGATTGGCGTAAAGTGTGGCAATCTGGGATGTTTTATCGATATAGGTGTTTTTGCCTAAAATCAGATCATAGAAGCTCTGATGTGAGGTATTTTCAAAAAAAAACATAAAAACTCCCCGATTTTTACCTGATATTGCGGTATTTTTTTTCTATTATACTTCATGCTTTAAGAAAAACCTAAAGTGAAAACGGTAAACCTTAATCACTGAACATAAATAATGTTGTGGGGGCATGTTATTTTATAAGGCAGCATACATGCTCCGGCTTATAATCCGTTCAAATAATCAAGCCACCTGAAATTAAAAACAAACAGTATAAAAAACTCACCCAGTCCTAAAATGATAGTAGGCATATTTATGATATTGTATGAGGTGTAGTGACTGGTCTGTGAAATGCTCTGCAGTATAGCGGACATTCTGAAACATCTCAGCCAGTTTATAAAGACCAGAATATACAGCGGGATATTGAGTACAAGTACGACCAGCATATGGTATTTCTTATAGTCTCCCATATCATAGTGGAAAAACAGCCGGTATGTGGTGAACATAAGAAGAGCCTGAAGCATAAAATTTAATAAAATTATATTTTTTTCACGGTAGATAGGCCGGTATTCATTATGTTTTCTGAGTACTGCCAGAGAAGGAATACACAGGATGATGCCTGTCAGAAGAGTTATCAGGTTGGTGACAAAAAAGGCCGGCATGAATACTGCGGATACAGCAGTAATCACGATAAGTATCCTTATGATGAAAAAGCCTATGTTCATAAAACGGAATTTCAGGCTTTTTACGAATAATTCAATCATTGTTTTATTTTTATGCTTCCTTAAACATATTATTCAGTTGCCGGACTGGAGATCTGTGAGCAGTCAGGGATTCCGGAGACTGCAGCGTTTTTAGCTGCAGTCCGATATAACAGGTTGGAAATTATTGTTCTTAATACCCGCTAACAGGTTTTAGTTCTAAAGTCGGAGTCCCGAACAACTATTATGGTTAATCAGGTTTATAAGGATTTATATCATAAAGAAAAGAGCATTGCCATAAAAAAAGGTTGCTCAGAAATCATTATGGAGAATGCAGAGATTAAATAAAACAGCTTGATGATCGGGAGATCCGGAAAAACAAGGTAAAAAAGTAATGGTTAAGGATGAGGCTGGGATTAGAGAAGGAAATCTATCCCGTTATAAAAAAGGGTGGGGCCTAGCCACATCTCGGTACTTTTATCGTCCACGCTGGTTGCTTCCTTCCGGACCTGGCCGGTTACGCAGGGATAAAATACGAGAGGACCAAGCCCCATTACTGTATTGTCTTGTTACGTGCATTACATAACAGACACATACATAATAATATAATTTGTTAAAAAAACAAGTTTTTTTTTAACAACGTTTACAGAATATACAATTATTTGTTTTTATTGGTTAATTATTGTGCTGTGATATGGCAGTAGCGGTATTTTTTTACAGGTAAAAACGCTTTTTGGTTCGGCATAGTGATTAACAGAAGGC
>OMYE01000068.1 GCA_900315145.1 uncultured Pseudomonadota bacterium
TAATTCACCCAATCGCTATGGAACAGGGTTTACGCTTCGCTATCCGTGAAGGTGGCCGTACTGTAGGCGCTGGTGTTGTTGCTAAGGTTATCGAATAATCTGACACATACTAACTAGTATAGTCTTGAGCCCGTATTTGTATGAATACGGGCTTTTTTGTCTGTTAAATATTTCTAAATTGTACCGTTTTTTTTCTCCTAGTAATTTCTATCATATAATAATTGCGACTCTGTTTCTTAATCAGTGTATACAGGTTTATTTATCAATTTAATTTGATCTGCTTTTGCTTATTTATTTTTTTTAATCTAGCAAGTATAATCATAATATATGTTATTTAATTAAGGACCTGTTATGAAAAAGATTACAGCTATAATTAAGCCTTTTAAACTTGATGATGTCAGAGAGTCTTTAAGCTCAAAAGGTATATCCGGAATGACTGTTACTGAAGTTAAAGGTTTTGGTCGTCAGAAGGGCCACACTGAGCTGTATCGCGGTGCAGAATATGTTGTTGATTTTCTTCCTAAATGCAAGCTTGAAATTGTTGTTAAAGATGAAGATGTAGACAGTTGTATTGAGGCAATAACTCAGGGCGCTCATACCGGTAAGATTGGCGATGGCAAGATTTTTGTTACTTCTGTTGACAGAGTTGTTCGTATTCGTACCGGTGAGGAAAACGACGAAGCTATTTAATAATAGGATATAGACAGTTATAATCTGTTATGAACTCCTGACTCGTAAAGTATTCAAATCCAGGAAACTTCTGTATTTCCTTCTATAGACAGGTATGAATGTGATTAACCGTATATTTAAAATTTTTTTTATTATGCTGTTATCTTTGTCCTTTTGTGCCTGTTCAACCTCACCTCCTAAACAGCCTAAGGATTTATGTGCCATTTTTAAGGAAAAAAAGAACTGGTACAATGATGCTCAGGAGGTGTTTGATAAGCGTAAAGTTCCGATCAATATTCCAATGGCGTTTATCTACCATGAGTCAGGTTATGTTGATGATGCTAGACCTCCTATGAGGTGGTTTCTTTTTATACCATATGGCAGAGGCAGTTCAGCTTATGGTTATCCGCAGGCTCAGGATCCTGTCTGGGATGAGTATGTTGATGAAGAGGGCGGTTTTTTCTCCTCTAGAGATGATTTCGCTGATGCATTGGATTTTGTAAGCTGGTATATATTAAAAACCAACAAAGTCAATGGAGTAAAAATTACTGATGTTTATAATCAGTATTTAAATTACCACGAAGGCTGGGGCGGATTTAAGAAAAAAAGTTATAAAAAGAACAAGTCGTTAATTAAACTGGCAAAAAATGTTGAAAAGACCGCTGGTGAGTATGCCCGCCAGATGCGTAACTGCGATTTATAAGTTAAACTATATCAGGAAATATTGCTGGGAGCGAATGCTAAAATTTTCCGGAACGATAATCTGATGTTAAAGCCCGGCACTATACTGTTCACGATGTGTGTATTTTACATTGAATAATTTTTTTCCACATTTGAATTAAGGATGTGAATATTATGTACCAGGATATTGAAAATTCTGATTATGTACCTTTATCAACTATAAAGGATTTTGCTGAAAACAACAGTATTGAAAAGTATCGTAAAATGACTCATGAAATTATCGAGCAGATGCGCAAGGATAAGGTTCCTGAGGATGCTGATTACGAGATCGTTCATTTTTTCTCCACATTAAAATTTGATAATCTTGAAAAATTTGCTGTTGAAGTAAATAACAAATTTGACGATGAAGTAACTATCTTTGAACCAGAAGAATTAACTGATGAGCAGTTTGGCGAAGTATTCTTTGCTGTTGATGTGTCAATTATTTATGACTGTCTTGATGAGGAGGCTATTACTGAAGATATGATTAGTCTTATCAATATCTGCAATCAGTACGAGATTGCCTACGATGGATGGAGTACCGGAGAGGATTCCGATTTGTCATACAACGATTATGTTAAGCAGATTCTGACTGATAAAGAGTGATTACAACCCTGAAGACGAAATTTAACACAGATGTTTATCTGAATGAATGTTCCGGATCTATATCAGATATATTTCAGACAGCGTTTCCGTGAAGTATTTTTAATTAGTGATTTGTAAAGGAAAGGATGACTACTCTCTTTTGAAAGGTCATCCTTTTTTGTTTGCTTAATTTTTTCCTGAATTTTGGGTATGGTTTCTATGATTAATAAGACGGCTGTTTAGTTGTCATGCCTTACGTAGGTACGATCAATGTCCAGTTTCTTTTTAATCAGATTTTTGTCATCGGCAGATAATTTACGATCAAGTTCGTGGTAGCGATTGTCTTTGAGACTTATGCCGTTTACTGAACTTATCAGGATAATATGATCATCGGTAATAATGGCATCCTCCAGATAGCTTGAACTTATCAGTATATCCCTTGGGGTTGTGTCAAAAAGTGATTTACCGATGGAGTAATCGGTGGTTTTATTGGTTACACCAAGTATCTCCGGAAGAATTGTGGCGGTAATGTCAAATGAGCTGGTAATATGATTGTATTCGCGATGTTCTCTGCCCGGCCAGTGAATAATGAGGGGAATATGTATCTGCGCCCTGGTAAAATTCGAGTTATGTCCGTAATATCCCAGACCGTTATCGTTGAATTCGTTCCCATGGTCTGATGAGAAAATAACGATACTGTTGTTCCATTCACCATTTTCTTTTAAGTAATTTACAAGTTTACCTATGCTGTCATCGATGGCATAGGCAACATTGCGATACAGATTGTGAATTATTCCGGAATCAAAATGGTTATCTATCTGCAGATAGTCAGGTTGTGTCCATGGTGTATTGTACTTCTTGAATTTGGATTCATCATTTTCAATCTGCATTGAATGGAGTTTATCCAGAAAAACAAAGGCAAACTTAGGATGTTCCTGAGGTCCGTTATTTGTCACGTATTTTTTGAAATCATCAACGGCATGTCGATCTTTTTCAGTAACATTGTTTCCTTCTGATGATAAACGCAGGTTATCTACGGATGAAAACACTGTTTTATTGAATTCCGGTTTGTACAACTGGGCTCCGGCAAAGGCCTGAACGCTGTATCCCTGGTGCTGCAGTGCTGTAACTAGAGCTGACGGAGTGCCTGCATTCAGCATGCGGGTCCAGTAGCTTCCTGGTAAACCATAGAAAATTGTAAATACTCCGTTTCGTGTAGCGTTACCGGCAGAAAGATGGTTCTTAAAAACAATGTTTTCTTCTGCGATACCGGCGAGATTCGGCATGACATCTTTGTTAACAGTATCTGCACGGAGACTGTCAACGTATATCATGTATATATTCGGTAACCGGCCGTTTATAAGGAGACGGTTTTCATTTTTGTAGTTAAGCGGATTAAGGGGATAATTGATGGCGCTTTCTGAAGGTGTTAAATCTATGGCGTCATTATTGGCAAGATTAAGTTTTTTCAATAGCTTGCTTGCGGTAAGAGGATAATAGAACGGGATGATTTCTGATGTTCTGTATATCCGTGATACGTTAGCCTCTTTGCTGTACGCATGCATCAGGTTGCAGCATAAAAGGAGTACTGCTGTTGTTACGGCAACGGGTTTAATAAGTTTTCTGACTGCGGGACTGGTGATTAATTTAAAGCATCCTGCAATGGTCACAAAAGATAGGATTAAAAGAAGCAGACAGTAAAAGGCAATTGTTACCCACATTTCAAATGAAAATGTAAATACATCACCGCCGTCATTAATGAACAGGTCTATCATAGAGGCGTTGATGTGAAAACGGTATATGGCAAATACACGGAAATCTGTTACGGCTAAAATGGTTATTACGGTAAAAACCGTAAAGGCGGCCCCAAAGGAGGTTTTTCTCAAACCAAGTGTATGAAAAGGATAGAACAGCAGGGTATTTACGAGAAATAACAGCAGCGTTGTATTGGTTAGAGAGGCTGCAAAAAAATAGCAGATGCTTAAAAAAGAAGACTGGTTTAAAGGTAAGAAATAAGCCCCCAGAACTGTCAGTATGAAGGCCTCGGCAAAAGATATCAGAAGTGTTAGAGGCATATGTAATATAGTCCGGCATTACGTGAAGAATAATCATTGCACCCAAGGCAAAACAATGATTCTATTCTATAAATGTTGAAAGTTAAAAATATAATAAAAGTTAAAAACATAAATATTTATTTCTGTTGCATATTATAAACTAGAATATTTATAAAAAGAAAAAGATAACGGCCGGAAATAATTCTGCATCGTTTATTTGTATATTAATCTATTCTATTTATAAAATTTTTTAATAACAGGTATATCCGGCTCCTGGACTGTAAAGGAGGGGCTTTGCTGCTGTATTTTTATGTTTGGCCACATTTTTTGTCAGATGAATCTCTTGAAGGAGTCAGTTGGCAGAGTAAAGGATAGCCTGTTTCCCGCTCTGTACCGGAGTACATCAGGAGAAACAGGCTGAGAATTTTATGAGTTAGAATTCCGGGAGAAACGCAAAGCCGGTTCTAGGAGATTCCTTACTGAAAAACTATTTTAAACCTCCTGCACATACGGAACGGTGATTATAGATAATTTCTGCAGACAGACCGTGAGGCTTAATATTGCTGAGTTTGATGGTACCCCCCTGTTTGATGACTATATTGCGTACAATGGACAGTCCCAGACCGACGTGGGCATCGCTTGTATTTCTTGCCTCATCGAGTCTCATAAACGGGGAAAAAACATCTTCAATTTTTTCTTCTGGAATTCCCGGTCCGTTATCGATTACCTGAATACTAATGGCCTTATCTGTCTCCTTAAAGATAACCTTGACGGCGCTTCCGTATTGAAAGGCATTATCAATGAGATTCTGCAGCAGACGGTGAATATCGGTTGTACTGCAGTAGAAATTCAGTGATCTGCGGAAGTTTCCTTGTTCCTCGTAGGTTAAATCCTTTCCGGTATCGATATAGTTGTTGCAGATGCTTTCAATGAGGCTTGGAAGGTGCAGTTCCCTGGCTTCCTCTGTCTGCTCGTCCCCGCGGGCAAAAAGCAGGGTTGCCTTGACCATTTTAGTCATGGTATCAATGGTCTCTCTCATCTTCTGAGTGTCTTCGCTGTCTTCAAGAAATTCACTTCTGAGACGCAGACTGGTAAGAGGAGTTTTAAGATCATGAGATATTGATGCAAGTATTCTTGTGCGGTCGTCAATGAAGTTAACCAGATTTTCCTGCATTTTGTTAAATGATTTCTGTAAATCCTGAATTTCCTTCGGTCCCTGAATTTCCAAGGGGGCGGTTTTATAGTCGGAACTTATTCTTACCGCCTGATACATGAGTTTCTTAAGTGGTCTGGTTAATCCGGTAACCAACAGGTAAAAGAGCAGGGTACCTATTACGGTAACAAGAGAAATGCAGTATATGGTTATAGACGACAGACGGGGTAAAAGGGTATCCGGTTCGTACCCCACAAAAGTTAGATAGTAACCGGTTTTCAGTTTGATTGAACCATAGAGGTAAATCTTAGATCTGCGGGGAGGCTGAGCCGGCAGTACCTTATCGTCGAACGGATTATTGTCATTTATACTGGCAACATTATCAAGATGCATGGTCTGGGGCTTTTCAGCATCGACCGGTTCTGGCACTATTTTTCTATTATGATCGAGATAATGAAAATCAGAGATAACAGAGCCTTCTCTCGGGATAACATACTTTTCCGTGCTGATATCGTTGATGGAGTCGGCTCTTATGTAAATTTCCCTGTTTTCATCATTTATTTCACTTTTGATTCGATCCTCATAACCATGATTTCTGTTTTCAGGAATAACCGGATTTGTGGATATATTGGCAAATAAACCGTGAGATATTCTGGTTTTAATGAATTCGTGGTATATGGACGGATCATTGTGGTCTAGAACTCTCACTGTACTGATTATTCGCGTTAGGGTTATACGGTAGTTAGTATCAGCAAGAGACCGTCTCATATCGAGCATGAATACGGTGATGATAATAAGCTGTACAGAAAAAAGAACGACAACAGAGGTGAGTATCAGCCTCCATGTCAGGGTCTGTGGAAATAATTTAGTTATCTTGATCATTGGAAACCTCTGCAATAAAGCAGTAACCTCCGCCCCATACGGTCTTGATTATTTCTGCCGCATTATCATTATCATTCTTCAGCTTCTTACGTAATCTGCTGATCAGAGTATCAATTGAGCGATCAAACACCTGGGCCTCTCTGCCTCTTGCGAGATCAAGCAGCTGATCTCTTGACAGTGTTTCCTGAGGATGTTGCAGGAAAGTGATTAATAATTCATATTCTGCTGTGGAGAGGGAGATAACGGTATTATCAGCGGTTATAAGTTCTCTTTTTAATACGTCCAGAGTCCATTCATTAAATTTGTAGTATTTAATACTTTTTTTCTTGGTCGTTTCTGATTTTATCTGATTATCTGTTCTCCTAAGAACAGCTTTGATTCTGGCCAGTAATTCACGGGGATTGAAAGGTTTGGTAAGGTAATCGTCAGCTCCCAGTTCAAGACCGATAATACGGTCTGTTTCGCCAATCATTGCAGTCAGCATTATAATAGGAATGTTGTTTCCTTCCTCTCTCAGTCTTCTGCAGATAGAAAGACCGTCCTCTTTCGGCAGCATGATATCCAGAACAATGAGATCAATATGAGTCTCACTCATGATGCTGCGCATTTCCTGACCATCCTGTGCTGTATAGATAGTAAAGCAATGCTGTTCTAAAAAACGTTTAATAAGATCACGGATGTCTGCGTGATCATCAACTACGAGAATATTAACTGATTCTGTCATTACCATTTTTCCATATGTGCGCAATAATAAGTCTTAATTTTTTCTGGACGGCTCTGGTTCCGTTTAAATTAAGGAGTTTTTCCAGGGCCTGTTTTTGATTCATACCGTGCGATAAAAATAATTCTAAAGCAATGTTTTCATCATTGGACAGTTCAGAGCCGTGATTTGTTTCATTTTTACGGTTTTCTCCACGATCTGTGCCCTGTCCTTTATTGAGGGGCATGGTTCCTTCTGATTGTTCGTTATCAGTCAGGTTCCGCTGACTATTACCGTGTTCGATGAGGCTGCTATTCTTAAATGCCTTGTGAATACAGTGTATCTCCCAAAGACTGTGTAGCAGACTGTGGTTTCCTTCCGCAATGGAGGTAATTACCTCCCGGATATGCTTTTTAAGCCAGTATGCGTCGGGGTAGCTATAATCCTCCGGACTGCAGCATGATTGACCGGCCGCTTCATTATCAATACCCGTGAATTGACTATGCGGGATTTTATCATAATCATCATCTGTAACTGCTGAAAGGAATTCAGGTATTGGAGAAAGTCCGCAGAATGATGCAGCTTTATGAAGATCACAGCGACATAAATCCGAGAGAATTTCTGTCTCGACTGTTAAATTCATACTGGATATGATAAACGGTAGTTTAAGCCTGAACAAATAGGCTGCGTTGAGCAGTAATTTTTCTGACGGTTTCAGTTTTTTATAACTAGCTGTTTTTTTCTCCTGATGGTATTTATCCATGTTGTTATTCAGGTATTCACGGACATCAGATGTTACTATGATTTTTTCAGAAACATTTTCTGAGACAGCCCCAGAATTGTTCATGTAAATATTATTCTTGGGCAAAGTCTCAACGGTACTCAGCATCATAAGAGATCTTCTGCCACTGGCATTATCCGGTTGTAAACCGAGATTTACGGGGATAAAGTTATTATGCTGCCAGAAAGCAGCGGTACCTTTATTTATGGCAAAGCTTGCTCCGATGTATGATGCTCCTGTACAGTAGGCTTTTTCTCTTATTCTGGACAGAATACCTGAGGCAACTCCTTTTCGTCTGTATTCCGGAATCACGGCAATTCTTTCAACCCGCAGATATTTATATGCGGCAGCCTCCGTTATTCCGCACTGTGTTATCAGTACCTGAGGACATAAGTTGTTTTTTGGTTGACGGGTGCCGTTCATTATTTCTGCGGTAAGATTGATATCTATCGGTCCCTCAGAAGTGACAACGGCAACGCCTGTCATCAGTATCCGGTGATTTCCTATTCCGTTGCAGGATTGTAGAAATGACAAGAGTTCATTTTCAGTATCTGAATAACGGAGATGAGTTTTTTCAGATATACTATTAATGTATGGAGATGTAATACATGAAGATGCAGGTGATTTTCCATTATTGTCTCTATTATTGTTATTATCATTCAGATACTTTCTGAAAGCATTTTTCTGGCAGTCTGTTACCTGATTCAGTGTGCCGTTACGATGACTATCCATTGTTTTTAATAAATCTTCATCCGGAACTTTTATAGCAAAAACAAAAAAAGTCTCCTCCTGCTCAATCCATCTGATTAAATCCTGTAGCGTCTGTTCGTAATGATTATCCTTAAGAAGGCTGTTAATGCTGTTCAGCACAGACTGTCCTGCTACGGTTTTTAGGAGTTCCCGTCCGCTAGACGAAAAGTAGATAATGTCAGAGGAATGCACACAATGATTATTGTCTGAGTTTCGGCGGGATTTCATCACAGGCACACTATTAATGTTACCGGTTTTAACTATATAAATAGGATGTTTTTGATTGTGTACATGATTGTGGTTAACTATGTGGGTATCAGGTGAATTAAAAAAAATCGTATCAATAATTTCTGCGGCTCTATCATGATGATGACGGTGATGTTTTGACAGATGAAATGACTGAATTTCGTATTTGCCGTAGAGGTAGTTTTTTACCCCCATGGCAGAACCCTCGTAGCCGGAAACGGTGGTCACCAGAATTGTATTTTTAAAATTCTTAAGTATTTTTTCCAGAATGGCCAGAGGGATGGCAGCCGCCTCTTCTATTATTAATAGATCAGTTTTATTAACATATTCACAGTAGTTTTCTATGGTAATATGAAAAATCCCTTTAATGCTTTCGTAAGCAGGAAGCAGTTCACGGGAACCGCCATTCAGTACACCGGGTTTAAACATCTTCTTCACAAGAATATCAACAAGACATCTTGCAGCCGTTGTTTTACCGCTACCGCGATTTCCGTTGAGGTGCAGAATAAAATTTCTCCCTGAAAGGAGTAGTTGCTGCGCATATGTAATAAAAGCCTGCTGCTCATCATCTAAAGAGAAAAAGTCTTTGTCTGTAAGGGACAGGTTTTCATTCCGGGAAGCCCCCTTTAAAGGATGCATGGAAGGAATTTTCTGGGAATGGTTTAACAGAGATTCGACTGTGAATAAGCTAAAAACTCCGGGCAGTGAATAACTTTTAAAAAAGGACTGAAGAATTTGCGGAACAGGGGTTATAACCACAAGTACACCGGTACGGCTGAGACAGCCGAAAAGAGAATAAATCTGGTTGGCATTAAAACGCTCCTGTTTAATGATAACAATATCTCTCGTAACTCCCAGGTATAACTGGAGGTTATTAAGATTTACCGGTACCGGAATGACTCTGTCTGATAAATCATCGTTCTCCAGGGCGCGGATGTCGGCAATTCTGTCATTGGCAAAAAAAAGAATATCCTTACCGGGGTCATAATCAGGTTCATGTGAGGATAATGCGTCAAGTGTTACGGAAAGGATTCTAAAGAGCGATTCTCCGTGGAGGGGGGCGTTTTCAGTGTCAATGAATACTACATGTCTTGATATCATGGTTTGTCCGGTTTTTGGATGGAGAAGAGTTGCCAGGAGTAAAAGAACAAGTAAACCTGTTATTTTGCTATAATGTCTGTATACATGCTGATTATCCGTCCGGCAATTTATGTCTCAGCAGTCCGGAAAACCGGATAAACAGATAAACATAGGCAGCAGTACGTGTAACGTGTAGCAGAGGTTATACCTGACACCTCACAGCAGAACGGAGTCTTTTGCTGTAGAGAAAACGTCTAACGCAGACATAAAGCATTTTATTTTAATAATTCTAGCACAGTGGAAAGTTATAGGAACAGGCAATGAAAAAAGCGGCAATATTTCTAGACAGGGACGGAGTTATCAATGTGGAGAAGGATTATGTTCACACAATTGATGATTTTGAATTTATTGAAGATGTGATTGACGCATTGAAGATTCTTCAGGATAAAGGCTATCTGCTGGTTGTTGTGACAAACCAGTCGGGAATTGCCAGAGGCTATTATACCGAAGATGAGTTTCTAAAGTTAACTGAATGGATGGACTGGTGCCTTATCGACCGGGGGGTCGAACTCGCTGGCATATACTACTGTCCGCACCATCCGACCGCCGGTGTCGGCAAGTACCGTTGTGATTGTGACTGCCGTAAGCCTAAGCCAGGTCTTATTCTTGAAGCTGCAAGGGTTAACAATATCGACTTATCAAAATCAATAATGGTCGGGGATAAAGTTTCTGATGTTGTGTGTGGAAAGGCCGCCGGTATAAAAGAAAATTATCTGGTGCGCACTGGACATGCCCTGACAGAGGAAGATGAAAATCAGGCTACTGCTGTTTATGACGATTTAATGACGCTGGCGAAAAAGCTGCCTGATATTCAGGGGAACGGTGAAATGGTACTGCGCAAAAAGAAAAAGCAGTAACAATATCTGAGTTACCCCCGGTAATCCGTGGACAAAATCCGGGAAATGAATTCAGCTTTCGGTACGTTATAGAGAAAAATCCGCGAAAAAAGAAATTTTTCGCGGATTTTTACTATAAAAAGCGGAAAAACATTAAAAAAATCCATATAAATGTAGTGATAGTGTGCATCAAGTCAAAAAATAAACAAAAACGAAAAAAATTAAAAAAATTTTAAAAAAAGTGTTGACGAAAAAAAAATAAGCCTTAAAATGCACATCGTTCGCTAAGCAAAGCGAAAACGAAAAAAGTTCTTTAACAACGAATCTAGACAA
>OMYE01000164.1 GCA_900315145.1 uncultured Pseudomonadota bacterium
ACAAACTATATCAGCAACTTCTACCTAAATCCAGCAAAAAACTCTCTTTTGAAGTTTTGGCTTTTTTCATGCCTGCACATAATTGTATTAAATCCGCATTGATTTAAGGCACTATAAAACTAACAAAAATTAATTTTTAGACTTAAGTTTGATTTTAGTATGAGTTTTTAAAGTACGTAAAATCAACGTTTTTTACGAGTAATAAAACTAAAAACTAACCGAGTAGTTAGCCTTGAATTTCAACAATAATTTGACTACTTTTCGTGTACACAAAAGGCAGTATTTTTGATATTTTCGTCATTTCTGTTAATATTGCGAAAGACAGTTCTGCATAGGTTGGGAGCCGGCAAACCTTGCAGACATGGGCAATCTCCGGCAATTATGGACAATCAATAATGGTATTAAGAGTGCTCTTCGCGTGCCATGGCAATATCTGTCGAAGTACAATGGCTCAGTTTGTTTTTCAGAATATGGTTAATAAGGTAGGATATAGTTCCTGTTTTTCAATTGATTCAGTGGCTACCAGTACTGAAGAAATCGGTAACGGACCTCACATCGGCACTGTCAGAAAAATGAGAGAGGTTGGAGTTCCGGTACTTCCGCATAAAGCCAGACAGATAACGTGGAATGACTACAAGTCTGCAGATTTAGTTATTGCTATGGATAGGGAAAACATCAGAAATCTTAACCGGATGCTGAAAGGGGATCCTGATGAAAAAATTACCAAGCTTCTGTCTTTTTCCGGACTGGATAGAGATATTGCAGACCCGTGGTATACCGGTAATTTCGATGCTACCTATGATGACATAGTTCTAGGGTGCCGGGATCTTCTGGAGTATCTTAAATCTGAATATCCGGAAATGATAAGCCAGGCATCTGATTAAGGTAGAGGATTTTGTTTCCGGTTAAAGATCAGACTTGCGATTTATTACGGTTAATGCAAATTTTTAATGGAGGATGTTTGGCAATGATATACGCCGGCAATATAATCGTAACAGACTATCATACTCGTCATCATTGTATTTAATGTAAATAAAAAGATGTCTGATATAATTTAGAGTCTTAAAAACAGGTGAATAAATGGCTGGATGGAATCTGAAGAGCGGTTCAATAACTGATTATAATCCTGACGATGATAAGCTGTGGTCACTGTTTAATTATGTATTTTCTGACTCGTGTCCCAAGAGAAATTCATATAAATTCGGGCTTATCAAATCACTGCTGGATAACGCATTTAACGGAACTGAAAAGAGTGAAGGAGTTTTTTATTCATACCGGGTTCTGTTCAGCAGGTTTGTCGAAAATTACTGGAATCTCGTTGTTAAGTATGATTTAAGACAGATGAGAAGCGACGGCAAATCAGTTTATTCCAGTGTTGAAAAAATACTTAAGGATGCCGTTACCGGAGATGCAGTCTGTTCGTTTCTAGAATTCAGCTCAATTGAAGAAAATAAGAGATTATCTATCATCAACCGGGTATCAGCAGAATGTCGGAAGTATGTGGTAGGCGCTCTTTATAATGACTTTGACGGAGTTATTTATTCGTTTGATTTAAAGCAGGACGGACTTATTCTTAATTATCGTGTCTATGAATTTATGTTGCGGCACAAATCGGAAATTGAAAGGCTTAATTATTATTCATGGGCTAAGTTTCTCGAACGCATAAATGATGATAATGCCCTGGTTCGTGTTCTTGATAAGCTGGAATTTGCGACACCGAAACGCACGGATTTGTCGCTTTACCGGGAAATTCTCAGAATGGAGTTCGAGGTCAATACCTGCTTTTATTGCGGCAGAAAGCTTGGGAGCAAAATACATGTTGATCATTTTATTCCCTGGTCGTTTGTTAAGGATGACAAATTATGGAACTTTGTTCTTGCATGTCCCGAATGTAATGAGAGAAAAAGCAACCGGCTGCCGAACAGAGATTTTTTGAAAGCTATCGGTGAGAGAAATAAACAGATAATTCTGACATCCCATAACGGTATAATTCTGAATGATTTCAATGGTTACTCGGATGAGTTACTGATTAAGATGTGGAATTATGCAAAACTGAGCGGTGTAAAGGAGTATTCTGCCAAAAAGAATTTCTGATAAAAGTAAAAGTTTACTTTACTACCTGATGATTATTAAAAAACAGCAGGAAAGTAATCTGATTTTTTAAACATAAAATGCTTGGTATTTGTAAAGTAGGATGACTACCACCTGCGATGTCTATACACTGACTAATCATCATGTTTCCATACTCGCCATTCGTTAGCATTTAATATATCTTTCGCACGCTTCTTCAAGTGTGTCAGAGTCATTTCCATATTTACTATCTGTTTAATATCAGCGTGTCCGCAGTTGATGTTTCCGCGGCACAGACAGTAGTCTGTAAACATGTGACAGTTATTAAAAGCGATATTATATTTACCGATATCCTGTCCGACCATTTCCAGGGCTGTCCGGGCAATATTCTTCTTTCCAACTGCTCTGGTATTGTGACATGATACGTAAATGCTGAAGCCGGTGCCGGCACTGGTGAACTCCCGAGGCGTTACTCTTTGAATAATACTGTGGCCGTTGATATTAGTGAGTTCGACAATGCATTTATCTCCATCACCTACATATATTCCAGAATGCTCAATATATCCTACTGCAAGATCACAGTAGAGTATTGAACCGGGAACAGGTTCGGCTCCGTCACGAATAACATTGTCGATAAATGATCTTCCCAAAGCTCTTATGGGAGTGGAGATGATTTGTTCAAAAAACATATTGTACCTTTAAGGATTGCTTGGACATGGTTTAATTGTATTAGAAAAGGATAGGGGACAGTGTGACTGGAGGAGAAAAATGATGAAATGCAAAAAGAAAAGTATTACATATTACGTAACTGTACAAGACAGAAGATAACTTCATTATTTATAAGTTTTATAACGAAAACATAAATTAAATAAAAAGGAAAAAATTTTGAAAAGATTTATAAAGATAATTTCGAAGATGGTCGGCGATGCAGGGTTCGAACCTGCGACCCTCTGGTCCCAAACCAGATGCGCTACCGGGCTGCGCTAATCGCCGTTCCAAAAGATGTGTACATTATATATCGATATTTTTATCCGTCAAGAAATAATATTCCGATAGCTCGATTATTGAGCATTTTTAAGAAAAAATTTAGTAATTGCCTAAATAAAATACAAAAAACATGTAAGGCAGTACCCGATTAGTGTTTTTTAATTTGAAAACTCTGATTGCAGGTATCGATTTCTTTTTGTTGATCTGTGTTTTTATTGAGCTTCACTCTTTTTATTGAGTTTTACTCTTTTTACTTTTGGTGTCACAGTGCGTAGGTCTTATTATTTTCCTGGTCCGGTTGTGGTGTGTATTTTAAGGTTCTGTCGCTACGGTCTTATTATGCTTTGGTAAACTGATGTCCTTTAGTGTCTC
>OMYE01000215.1 GCA_900315145.1 uncultured Pseudomonadota bacterium
GTAAGTAGACTCTCCTTCCTTTAAATTTTCATACTTTCGTGAGAGTCCCCTTTGTTCTCTACGCAGTTGTTTTTCTAATTTCCTTAATCTTGCTGACTTAAGGATATTTAGAGAATCAAAGAATATCTGATGGAAAATCTTTTGAATTTGAACTCAGTGTTAGAGGAGGACCTTCTCTAATAACCGATTGGTTATGTTCCTTACTGCAACTTTGTTCTTACAGCGCAGATTCTAGCACATTAGATGATAATCTAAGAATATATTTTGAGTTAGGTTCTGGCAGTTCCTTTCATGCAATTTTTTCTGAAATTGAAAAAATTTTAGCAGAAGATGGATGGGTGACAAAACGTAATAGATACGGAAAAATTTACCGCTTTGAAATAAAAGATGATATTTATTTCGGAAATGTAGAAATACTTGGCGGAAGTTATGTATTTGTCAAGCATTTTTCTAACAGCCAAATACATGAAGTTCATCATTTAATTCCTGCAAAGCTACTTAAGATGACAGGCATTTTGGGATATGCAGATGGACCTAGCATTAGAATGGAAATAAAGGATCATAAGTTAACCCGATCTTATAAAAGAAGAAACATGCTCAATGACAAGTACTTCCAAAATCAACTCTGTCACCTTGAAGCTCATAATATTAAAGCTGCCGTTGAAATGGAAATTTCAGACATCCAGTCAAAATTTGGAACTAAATATGACGATGCATTAAGAGAAGTTATAAAATATGTATCAGAATTTGAGAAAACGTTAAAAAACAAGAAAGGAGTTGTATATGCATAAATTAATACTTAATCCTAATATCTCAGTAGGACCTTTTGTATTCGGGGTTGAACAAAAGGAAATTTGGAGAATTATGAAAGAGGAATTCGGTTCAGAACAAAATCCTGTCGTAGAACGCGAATTACCTGACTATGAGTCAGAATATTATGAAAATCTTAATATTAATTTTGAATATAAGGATAATAAACTGATTTCCGTTATGTTTATTGATGATATTAGAGAACGATACTGCGAAATATATCTTGGCAATGAAAAGATATGGCCACGGACAGAGAAAAAATTCTTATCCATATTTGGCAGGGATTCCTTTGTTGATGTATACGGCTCATATTATCACACCGGATTTTCTCTAGCTGTCGGTTGGGATGATGATCCTCCGTCTCTTACAATAGGTCAAGAAGGTTACAGTGCAGAAATCGTTGAAAATTATAAATTATTTGATACCGTATCCGGCATGGAAAAAGGAATGAATAGAAATGAATGCAGAGTGATTATCGGTCGCACTCCTAGTGTGTCAGCTGATGGTAGAACCGACACATACTCTCATGGGGTTATCCGTCCGGAGATTGTATCACTGACATTTGATTCTGATAATAAGTTGATAACCGTTACCAAACGTTTTCCTGATGGAGATGTACTCAATATCCTTGATTAATGCACACGGTTTAACCTTACGTACCTTGGTTTAAGAAATCAGAAATGCACGGTATATTCCACTAGAATCATTACCAGTGAAGCTCAGAGTTTGGCCACAATTTTATACGACAAATTTAAAATTGAGTACCCGAATTATTTCGATAAACAAGGGGATAAATTGCAAGCTCATAATTCATTGCCGAAGACTTTATCCGATGATGAAGCGTAGCGATTAATGTAGTTACAAGAGTAGCAGTTGTGATTTCAGGGACTTTGGGAATTCGTGTTAACTTCCGGTTGTTCCGGAGGTTTTGACGAATCTGAATGGTACATTTCTTTGAAGTCCAAATGCTCTATCAGTTTCGAAGATTCAGCAGTATATGGATTTACTTCAAACACTGCCTTGATCGCCTAAAAGTTGCTGATTCTGTTTTTAACACAGGTAACAAGGCTGGTCTTAACCATTGCATGGAATCAGGCATTTTCAAGTGAAGCAAACTGCCCGATTCCCCTAATATATCGATAACAAAAATTATAGTTACTATTTGCAACGTGACAAAACCTTGCCAATAGTCATTTAAGTTTTGGAGAGAAATTCATTTGGGAGGAGTCAGAAGACTCTTTTTATTTACTATTTTCTCAGCGTCTTTTTAAAATAATCTGCAGTTTAAACCGATTCCCGTTATAATTTTATTTAGAAAACTTTTTGTAAACCAGTGGATACACTTATGTCTATCAGTCTGTTTTCCCTTTTAAAGCATTATGCACATGATTGAATCCGGTTTACAAAAGAGGATGTTGTTTTTATTCTAATATTTCATTTGTTTCTTTTATTATTTCCGCAGAATCACTGCCGGAGAGAACTGTAAATATTCGGAGAAATATATGCCATCAATACCGGAATCAGTGGCTGCAGGAAGACTGCTGCCGGAAAATCTGCGTGATATTTCTCCGGAAATAAACAGACAGCGTTTTTACGAAAGACAGACCAGACTCCATTATTTTGCCCTAGCAGACTGTAATAATTTTTTTGTTTCGTGCGAGCGGCTTTTCCGTCCGGATCTCAGTAATCGTCCGGTACTGGTTCTCTCCAATAATGACGGATGTGTAATCTCACGTTCCAACGAGGTTAAGGCGCTGGGAATAAAAATGGGTGTACCGCTGTTTCAGATAAAGCATCTGGTAAGACAGTATAATATAGCCGTATTCAGCTCCAACTTTCCGCTTTATCTTGATCTCTCCGCCAGAGTGGCCTCCGTCCTTAATGATTCTGCTCCGGCTCTTGAAAGATACAGCATTGATGAGGCCTTCATGGATCTTACCGGTATGCAGAAAAATTACAACATTTTTGATTACTGCATGGATATCCGGTGGAGGGTAACGCACGACGTGGGGATTCCGATATGTGTAGGAGCCGGGTCCACCAAAACGCTGGCTAAAATTGCCAATCACTGTGCCAAAAAAGGAATGACTCTTGGAGGAGTCATGACCATTGATAACGATGACGAGAGAATATACGCACTTAAACAGACTCCTCTAGATGATATCTGGGGGATAGGCAGAGCGCTGGAACAGAAATTCAGGGAACGTTACGGGGTAAGAACTGCCTATGACCTTTCCCTTCTTGATCCGGAAATAATCAAAAAACAGTTTAACATTACTGCCGCCAATGTCATCTACGAGCTTAACGGCATTTCCTGTATTCCCTTTGAGGATATGCCGAGACCAAAAAAGCAGATTATGTGGAGCCGTACCTTCGGCCATCATATCCTGTCTCTCGAGGAGCTTAGTCAGGCTGTAAGTGAATTTACCGCCAGAGCAGCTGAAAAACTGCGTGAGGATCAGCAGTTTACCGCCATAGTCAGTGTTTTTATACAGACTAACCGGGCATCTACGGTAGACCCGCAGTATGCCAGACAGGCATATATCCGTCTCCCCTGCCCGTTAAACGATACTCCCGGACTTATTCAGGCGGCAAACACTGTTCTTGAAAAAATCTTTGTAAGCGGCTACAGATACTATAAGGCCGGAGTGATTTTTGAGGATTTAAGGGCAACCAGCACCTATCAGTGCGGGCTTTTTGATGACAATACTCTTACCGAGGAGGCACGGCAGAAAAGACAGAGGATTCAGGCAGCGGTTGATAAATTAAATCAGAAAAAGCGCAATACGGTCTTTATGGCCTCTCAGGGAATCTACGCCCGACAGAATGTTTCGGCCCAGCACAATGTATCCCCGGGATACACCACCTCCTGGAAGGATGTTCCGAAGGTAAAATAGGTAAGAGAAAACCACACGGTAAAAAGAAGCTACTCCCACTTTTCCCACCAGAGTTCGTTAAAGAGACCTATATTTCTGTAATCAACTATCTGACCTATTCTTGGGGTGGCGAGATTTATCCGCTGATCCCTCGCGGCTTCCGCAACTCTTCGCGGAGGTTCATTCCAGGCATGGTTAGATATGGAGAATACCCCCCAGTGTACCGGAATCAGCCATTCGGCATGAGCATCTGCCGCTGCCTGAACCGCCTGTTCAGGAAACATGTGGGTCTCCGCCCATCCCATATCATACTGGGCGGAGTCGGCGAGCATCACATCTGTTTTGCCGAAACGGCGGTAGATTTCACTGAAGATTTCATAGTATCCGGTATCTCCGGTGTAATAAACCTTGTGAGCCTGATCCTCTATGTATATCCCGCCCCAGAGGGTACTGTTCATATTAAAAGGATCTCTCCCGGAAAAATGCTTGGCCGGAGTAAGTGTATAGCGGACACCATCGAGTTCGATGTTCTCCCACCAGTACATTGTATGTATTTTAGAGGTGCTGACACCCCACCCTCTGAGAACTGCGTCAACTCCAAGGGGAACAATATAATCCTTAACTTTGCTGTCAATATTTTTAATGGTCTGGTAATCAAGATGGTCATAATGATCATGGGATATAAAGAGTACGTCAATCGGCGGCATATTTTCTGTAGCTAAAGGGGGATCGGCAAACCTCTTCGGTCCGGCGAAGCCCACCGGTGAACAGCGGTTGCTCATTATAGGATCGATTAGAATGTTTCTGCTACCCATCTGCAGCAGTATTGAGGAATGTCCAAGCCAGATTATCTTTAATTCGCCGGGACCAGCCTGCTCAACGGCAACAATTTTCTGGATGGGAAGTTTGTTTTTCGGGATGCGCATACTATTGGGCTCCGACTGGGTTCCGGTCATCATCTTGTAATAGGTTTCATTCTTAAACTGACGCTTCTCATAGAGACTGGTTTTTTTAGCGAAGATCTTACGACTTTCCTCAGAAGGGACATCACCAAATCCCGGATAGTACTTTATGAACAGAAGAGCGCCGACAGCAAGCAAAACTGAAACAACCAGAACAATAAGTCCCAGTCGTGCCAGTTTTTTTAAAGCCTTTGAAAACATGTTTTGGTTCCCTTTGACGTTCTTTTAAACCTTATTCCGTGGAGAGCCCGTATTACTTTGGAGTTTTCTTCCTGCTGCGCGGTCTGTTGTTTTTTATCTGTTTCAGCAGCCTTTTGGCCAGAGTATTCATCTGAATCAATGTTAATCCTTTAAAAGCCTCACTGATTTCGCCAGACCTGTGACTTAGCAGTGTCTCAACCGGCATTTCCTCTTCAGTAAGTGCATCCGATTCCTCTGCATCGGCTACAATTCTGCGGCATTCCTCAGTCATCCCTCTGGTGAGACTGCGGATTCTGCTGTCTGTATTTATCCCCTTTTTCAGGGATAAATATTCAGAGATATCTGATTCTAGTTTAACATCAATTAATTGCCGTCCCTCAGCTAATTGCACGTTTGAATATCCATTATTGCTACATGTATCTACAATCTGCGGGACAGTCGCGGATATGTTATTTTTATGTAAAATCTTCTTAAAAAGCAGGTGTTTTTCAT
>OMYE01000058.1 GCA_900315145.1 uncultured Pseudomonadota bacterium
GGTAAATTCATCATTAAATATTTCACTCAGATTTATATTAGTGCCGTCAAGAACATGCCTGTGAATCTGTCTGCAGGCCTCATTAAGAGCATAACCTATGCCAAAGGTGATGGAGGAGGAGACTCCGGCATTAATCAGAGCTCCAACAAAGCTTCCTAAACCGGGAACCATCTTTACCAGATTGCCGGCAACAGTCCTGCCGATTGAAGGCAGAATGGTATCCAGCGCCACACAGCTGGCGAGCTTATCAATCTGATTAAGATTCCAGGTAGTCAGAATTTTGCCGATAAGGCCAATCTGAATCGGCGTAATTATGGCTGAATCGGAAAAAGGAACAGGAGAGACGCTGGCGGTGGCAGCTGCTGCGGCAGCCCCTTTTATCCATTTGAGGCACTGTTCGAATTTCTCATCATAGCTGTGATTACATGAAATAATGAATGATTCCTTTCTGCTTTCCGGCAGTCGTCTGTTGGTCCACTCATAAAGCTCTTTGATACCTGCTTTAACCGGAATAACCTTGTAGTCTATAGTGCTTTCAAAAATATTTTCTTCAAAAATAGTTCCCAGTTCATGAATGATAACCTGTTTCAGGCTTTCACACGATTCCTCAGTGGCAACATCGATCTGGGTAAGAATCAGGGCAACCGGAATCTTTCTTTGCTGAAAAGCCCGGATCACCTTGAGATCTGCATCGGTGATACGCTCAGAAGGTGCGCTTATACAGTACCAGATAACATCAACAGGCTGCTGCTTTTCAATCTGACCGTCAATAAAGGAGGTAATCATATCATGGTAGTTCTGTGAACCTGTGCCGGCACCTTCGCCAAGATTGGCTCCGGTTTCATATCCTTCAGAATCGTAAATAATTACCGGGGTATTAGGATCGGAGATTTCATTAATTCCTCTGGTAACGGGGCTGCCGCATCCGACACCGCAGAGCTCTTTGCCGAATACAAGATTACATAACGTACTTTTACCGCATCCTGTCGGACCTGCTAGAAGAATTCTCGGCTTGTCCAGCCCCTCCATAAAGCTCTTCATCTGTGATGAGAGATCTTTTTCAATTTTGGCAGTATCAAGATTATCTGCTATGCTCATATATATCCTCTCTGAATCAGGTTGACAGACATGGGACTGATTGGAATTACAGATTTTAAGCAAAAATGCTTATTACTGGACAAATCTAATCAGTATAAAATTCATATTTACTTTATATTACTCATTTTATGTTGGATCAGATAATCCTCTTACTATTTTCTGTGAGAACTGCTGTAATTTGTAATAAAGTTCTCATTTAAGTTCTTATTACTTCTGTCGTGAAAGCTTAAATTTTTACTTTAACCGTATGTATCCCCAATTATGGTTACAGTAAGGTGATGGAGGTTCGCTAACTAATACTGACAGATGGGGAATAAGACTTGTAGTAACTAAGAAGATTAGAAGGGAATACCGGAAAACAGAAGCATCAGATCATATCAGGAAGAATAGGAAATAAAAGGAAAACTTTTTTCCTGATATAGGGCATAAACAAAAAAGGCTCTCGGTTTACGAGAGCCAAACTTGGACAAAATTACTCTTAGATAGGAGGTAAAAAAGACCCTGAAAAAAGCATCAGGAACACTTCTTCATCGAAATCATTAGTAACTGAATCGAACTATCAATACATATATGGTACACATTTTATACAATTAAATGTCAGATTAAGATCACAAATTTAATATAATATTAACATCGGGTTAACACTTGCATAGATCCGGTTAATATTTTTAACATGGATACGCCAGGCATTGATGCCATTTTAACTGATATATTCCTTTTTAAATATCTATCGGTCATTTTGTTAAAAAAAATTAATTCCGGGATTTAAGAAAACAAACAGAATAAATATGGAGAGATATGAAGAGGAGAGAAGTGAATGGAGGTAAAAAACCTCCCGCGAAAGCAGAAGCCCGAATCATCTGATTCGGGCCACTTAGTGAATCCGGCTGATTATGAAACCATACCTTTAAAGTTTAGCACTAAAAGCAACAGGTACTTAGGTGAAAGAACAGATTTCCTTCGCTATTATGCTGAGTTTTTCCAGCATAATAGCTGTGACTCTATTCTTAAAACACGTATATCTGCGGATTTTAGTTATATTTGATCTCAATAGCTTCAGCTATCCTCTTGCCTTCCTCCACTGCTTCCTTAACAGTGTCAGCACTGGTAAGAACCACACCGAGTCTTCTGGTGCCGTTGATTTCCGGCTTTCCAAAAAGTCTTAACTGAGCGGAAGGATAGATATTCAGAGCATTACCGATATTATCAAATGTAATGTCAGTTGAAGTACCATTGCCAAGCAGAGCTACGGAAGCTGACGGACCATAGAACCTGAGTCCCTGGCAAGGGAGTCCCAGAATAGCTCTTACATGGAGAGCAAATTCACTGAAGTTCTGAGAAATCATGGTAACCATACCGGTGTCATGCGGACGAGGGGATACTTCACTGAAGAGTACTTCATCACCTCTGATGAAGAGTTCAACGCCGTAGATACCGTGACCATTGAGAGCGGTAACAATTTCTCTGGCAATATGCTGGGCTTTTTCAATAAGAACGTCAGACATTACCTGCGGCTGCCAGCTTTCACGGTAGTCGCCGTCCTCCTGACGGTGTCCGATAGGGGCGCAGAAGTGAATACCGTCTGCAGCGCTTACAGTAAGAAGAGTAATCTCATAATCGAACTTCAGGAATTCTTCGATGATCACCTTAGTCTTATGACCGCGACCTTCAGTATGGGCTTTGTTCCAGGCGGCTTCAATCTGATCTTCGGATTTGATAACACTCTGTCCCTTGCCTGAAGAACTCATTACAGGTTTAACCACACATGGAATACCGATTTTGGCAACACCGGCTTTAAATTCCTCTTCAGTTTCGGCAAATACATATTTTGATGTAGGAAGTCCGAGCTTTTCAGCAGCCAGGGTACGGATACCTTCTCTGTCCATGGTGGTGAGAGCTGCGTAGCTGCTTGGCACTACCTTGAAGCCTTCCTTCTCAAGTTCAACCAGTTTTGAGGTGGCAATAGCTTCAATTTCCGGGATGATATAATCAGGCTTTTCCTTTTTTACCAGTTCCTCAATAGCATCGCCGTCAAGCATGTTAATTACATATGAACGGTGGGCGACCTGCATTGCAGGGGCATTGGCATAACGATCCACTCCGATTACTTCAACACCAAAGCGCTGCAGTTCAATGCAGACTTCTTTACCGAGTTCACCGCAACCTAAAAGCATTGCCTTTGTAGCTTTTGCACAGTATGGAGTTCCAAGCATAAAGTATTTACCTGTATAATTAAAAATAAATAAGTATTGATAATGATTGCTGCCGTTCCGGAATATGCGGAATATCTACGAAGTATTCTCACCGGAAGCACATAAATTTTCGCAAACTATACCATAAAAGAGGCTTTGTCGCAAACCTATATCACATTTTTATAATTAAATTGATTTAATGATTAAAGAGATTAGAAGGAAGCGACATGGTCCTGCTTTACAGAAACAGAAATAACCTGTCCGCCGGTGTGCCGCACGCAGGGATGAATTACGTTTCTTCATGATTAATCCGGTTTTGTTGTTCATTTTTCGTATTATCGCCCGTTTTGACACTTACTGTTTTTTTAACTGCTTTTACCGCTAGCCATCAGACTGCCTACGTGTTTAAGACATCTGTTTATCGCATTACAGAAAACTTTACAAAAACATATCTGATTAAACAGCTGTTTGTCAGCATAATTAACCAAAACATCTTCCATTAATGTTAAAAAACTGGTGTTTTTGTGTTAAGTATCATTATTTCAGTTGTTTTTAAATGTAAATAATGTATGAATTTGTTATACATGAATATAATATAGGAGGTGTCAGAGTAAGTTTATTTCTTGGACAATATGATTCTGTTATCAGACTGCCTGATATATCGGTAAAAATCAGGTAGAAAACCGACCGGATCATTCCCTGGCATAATGTTTTCTGTTAACTCTGGATCTGACCGTGAATAAAACAGTCTTATATGATTTCCGGCAGATTCACCGCACAAAAACAGAATTGATATTCGATATACACTATAATGAATTATAAAAGATAAATATAATCATATAAATATAATAAGGTTTAGAGGTTTTGGTTTAAATGAAACTTAAAGGATTGTCTTCTGGCTTACGCCTTGCTCTTGTTACTTTCGGAATTATCGGTTCAGTTTCAGTCTCAGCAAAATGTCTTGATGATGTAGATAAATACAGATTTGATAAAGAACTCTACAATGAATGTATCAGGGAGGCCAACAGTTCAGACGATGGTTATCTCCAGTATCTTGTAGCATTATGGAATTTAACCGGTGTAAAAGAAGTTGATTTTGAAACCAAACCAAACAAGAACGGTTATAAGCATTTTATTTATCTGGCCGCCCAGAATAATAATCTTGATGCCATGAGTATGTACGTTATTACCGAATATGATCGCGAAAATATCGAAAACAACGGCAAGGATCTGAATATGGTGCGGTATCTCAATTCCCTGTCTGCCGATAAAACACCTGAGGGGGTACTGAGAATGTTAAGTACCAAGATGGCCATCGGTCAGTTCAGAGATAATATTGAGCTTCCGGAACTGGAGAAGATTGCCGAGGATCATGAAAATATCAAGGCAAACTACATCCTTGCTGAATACTACCAGTCAAAGGCCGCTCCGGCAAAATACAATCCGGAAAGCATTGAAAAGGCTTATAAGTACTACGAGAACGTTCTCAACTCAAAGCAGGACAATAATGATGTAAATCATTATAAGGGACGTACCCTGTGGAATCTTTTTAATTACTACCGCGCTGCCGAGAAGCCGGAGATCGTACTTAAATCAAAGCCTTATCTTGAACAGCTGGCCATGAAGGGGGATCTGCTGGCAATGATGACCTACGCAAGCTCTCTTACAACTTCACTTTACGGTGTTATCGATGAGCCGGAGGCATACGCCTGGTTTAACAAAGGTATTGCCTGTGCAAAAGGTTCCATCTACGAAGCTGATTTTGCCACTAAAGCACAGACTCTTCTTGACAAGCTGATTGCCGGCATGTCAGCAGAAGACAAGGCTAAAGGTGAAAAGAGACTGGAGCAGCTGAATAAAAATGTTACCTGTATTATCAGAAACAAACCGCAGCGTCCGGTTGCTGATAATCAGAAAAACGATACCGGAAAGGATTCCGGTGCAGGTGAAAAGAAGTAAAAAACCGGTGAATGGTTAAAGTGTGAAATGCTGTAACCGGTAAACTGATGTCTGCCTGTATTCACTCTGACAGTGGATTTATATTCCGGGTAAAGTCCCGGAAATCAGGCAGACTGGATTCCGGTTGCAGATTCGGACTGTTCATTGATGTTTTTGAATTTTTTATATAGTGCAGGTTTGCAGGAAGTTCTGCTGAATCTTCTTTTATGTATATATCCCGGGAAATATTAAAAAGTGTTTCCTCCGGCATAATAAATCATATATACATCAGATAATGGTTTGTTGATTCAGAAAAACTTTTCTGCAGGCTGCCGTTTTTTACTTTACTAAGGAGTCTGCCATGAACAGTAGTTACAGACTGATGTCAGTTACTGCATTATTAATAGCTGCCGTTGCAACGGCTAACGGTGCAGAGACTGAAGAGGTATTTGAGTCTGATACCGCAGTGCAGAGTACGGTCCAGAGATCTGTTGTACCGGCCAGTGAAATAGTTAATATGGAGGCCGCCGTTCAAACTGACGGCAATAAGGAAAGAAGATTAAAAAGACTGGAGCAGTTTTCTGTCGAATTTGCCGATGACGTGGAAAAACAGCGTTATCAGAACACCATTGTCAGCGATGATACTGACACCATAAATCTCGGTACAACAAGAATTGTCAGCAGGGAACAGCCGGTTCAGACTGAATCTTCGTCTGATTCCGCCGGTTCCTTTACTGAAACCGACGTTATAGCAGCAAATAAAGCTTCTTCAAAAAACAATCCTAATGACACTTTAGGTAATATCAAGACAGACAATAGTAATGATGCCGGAGAAAATAACGGTATTGAAACAGTTGATTCCTATAAAAAGAAGAAGAGAGATACCTCTGCGGTATTTGATTCTGCCGAACATATAGTCGATAAGGCAAATGCCCGGAGCGATAACAAGACTAAAGGTAATGCTGATCAGGGAAAGCTCAATCTCACGGATTCAGTTGTCGACCCAAAGAAGAATATCTCATCCGGCATCATGAAAAAAGCTGATGCTGAAGCACAGGAACGTAATAAGGACAAAATTAAGAACGAATCTTCCGAGGTCAAGAATACTGAACCTGTTAACGCTCCTGCTGCAGAGAGTGAAGATAAAGCCGTGAAAACCGAGACGGTAGAAGAAACCGCGGCTTCATCTCATGCAGAATCCGTTGCGGAGAACAGTGATGCATCCGGCAGTTCTGAAATTACTCCGGCTCCTGTTCAGGAAAAAGCAGAAAAGGTGGAGGATGCCGGTGTTCAGAAAAATGAGCCTGCAGATTCAGATGCTGATAAGACCGGTACAGCGCCAGATTCTCCTGAAGAAGCCAATACCGTGAAAACTCCTGATAATCGGGAGGAACAGATAATACAGGGAACCGGCGATGTTCAAAACACCGATGAAAAAGCAGAATCATCCAGTGGTGAGGCTCAGCCATCTGAAGCTTCTGAAGATAATCCATCAGGGAAGAACAGCAGTGATTCCTCATCAATTGATGTTGATGAAGTTCAGATGCTTGCCTCCAGAGAGGTAAACCGTGGTAAAGCGTCAGGTTCTTTAAAGGAACAGGCTGATAATCTCGGGATTACCGATGAGATGCTCTATTCCAAAAAGCTCGACAGGGATTTTCCTCTTCCGGAAAAGCTTCCCGGTCGTGACGCTGTAAAACCGGCAGCTAAAAACAATGTTGACCTTAACGCTTCAAACGGGGAAATAATAGTTAAAAACGGCGAAGGTCTGGAATTACTGGGAAAGAGAGTTGCTGCCAAGGCCGGACCAGGCGTCTCCAAATATCAGGCAGCCGTAGCTCTTTACAGACGTAATGCCAGCAAGTTCAGCAGTACTTCTCCGGTATATCCGTATGCTGATACCGTTCTTGTTGTCCCAACCAGAGACCAGATTGCTTTAGAAAGCGAAAAAACCTATGTAAATATTCTACTTCAGGGAACAGGAGTAATCTCTGCTGATTCTCTGCCTGCACTGACCGGGAGCAGGTCTTATTCTGAAACGGAATATGATTCTATGCAGAAGGCCTACAACAGTGAACTTGAAAAGGTTCTTGAAGCAAGAAGAGAATATCTGATAAACCAGTATAATCTTAAAGCGAAAAAATAGTCCTGGATACTGACATCTAAAGACAGTAACAGCTATTCAATGATCCCGTTCATGAGGTTTATTCCATAAAACAGAATACCCGAAAAGAACGGGATTTTATTATATACTGCAGTCTTCCGGAGCATTGAAATGAACTGACACACACTCTCAGTTATAGTCATTTATGCCCTTTATTGCCGGTAAAAAAGGCTGGTGTCCTTGACTGAATGCTCCGGATAAACACAGAGAATACGGTTAAGGTATGTTCATCCCGGAATCTGCGACCGGAAAGATATGCATAGGTAATAAAAGCTTCAATCATTGGTGTTCTACAGCATTTTTCACCGGGAATATGTTTTTTCAATCTCCTTTGAGAAATTACTGATAGAACCGCAATTAACCAATATTTAAGCTATCCGTTTAATTTGAGTGTAAATATTTTCAAATATCTGATATTCTTAGAACCTGCAGACTTTATGCTGACATAATTTTTTGTGTCAATTGAATCTTTATAGAGAAGAGAAGCTGTTCTCGCACAGACATGGCCGGATGACTGACAGTGAGGATTTTTGTTTTGGAAAATATCTCCTTATAAAATCACCTTATTTATGGTGAATCTGACTATTAAGTAACCTCAGATTTCAGCTTTTACTATGTTTTTTTAATTTTTAAGTGATCAATTAAAAAAAGCTGTACAGGTTATATGGAATTATGAGGTAATTAGGTTTATAGTAAGAAAATTAGATGTGTAGGCCGTAAAAGTTTCCTTATGAGATGAAAAGTACCATGGTGATTCAGCCACATAGACGGTTTATATGATAGACAGGACTCTTATGTTAAGTGTTAAGCATAATAACCTGGTCATTGCATAAAGCCTGATATATTGATTTAATAAAACAGCAGGCATAACAGTATAATTTAATATTTCCTGATTTTTCAGGTTAAGAACGTTTGAGAAAACTGATGTACGTAAAGCAGATTTTATGTTCCGTAATCATTGCTACCGGAATGGCGGGCTCAGCAGTTTATGCGGAAACCAATGAGTTAGATAATTATGATGTGGAGATTATTCATCATGGTGCGGAAACTGCCACCAATGATGATGCTTCCATGGTACTCGGCACTACTACCGTAAAGCAGGATTCCCAGAAAAAAGATAACGGTAATACCGGAACAGCCGGTAATCCTTCTGCCGGAACCGGCAGTGTTCCATCATCAGCAGATTCTTCATCAGGCACCGGTGCAAACGCCGGCAGTCAGACTGAAGACGAGTGGGGAGACACTTCAGGTACCAGTGTAACAGCTGAGCAGACTTCTCAGCCTGACAGCGCAGTCATCGGCAAAGGTGTTACTTATTCTGACGGCAGTCGTACACTAGACGGAGCCGGTTGCAGCAAACCGGAACCGATTCCTGATGTTGTCGTTGACACTCCGACAATTCCGACCATTGATCTTACAGAAACAGCTTCAACCTACACAGTTGAAAAAGGCGATACTGTCGGTAAAATTCTGTCTAAAGTAAAGCCTGATGGCTTTCCGGTAACAAATAATCAGCTGGTTGCAGCCATCATGCGGGCCAACCCGAAATCATTCAATAACGGCAATCTTCTGATAGGAAAAACACTGGATATTCCGGCAGCCAAACGTATAGCTCTGGAAAATGATGAAACCGGTAAAGAAATAATGTCCCGAATCTCCTCCGGAAAAATGGCGGAGTTCAAGCTTCCGGCACTGGTGCTTCCATGGGAGGAGGAAGAGGCAAGAATTACTAAACAGAAGTCTGATAAGGCCCTGCGTGATGCAAAAGTACAGCAGATGCAGAAAGAATATGACGACTGCGTAACTGCCGTGAAGAATAAAAAACTTGAAGAGGAACAGAAGCGTCTCCGCGAAATTGAAGAAAAGAAAAAGGCTGAAGAGCTGCGAAAACAGCAGGAATATGAAATGGCTAATACCGAAGCGGATATAGCCAGTGAAGATTTGATGATTAAGGATCCTGAGGAAGAGGAACGTGAAAAAGCACAGGCTAAGGCCGAAGAGAATGCTGTGCTAAACGAACAGGGCAAGAGAGTCATTGTTCTTAAACAGAATCAGGATAACGATAACGGTTCAGGTTCTTCTGGTTTGTCCCGAAACGGACGTATAGAAGGAGCCAATGTTATATTCAACGGGTCAACAGTCTATGCTCTTGACGCCAACGGTCATAAGGTATTTGATACCACTGTATCAACAGCTGCAAATACAAACTCAAAAGAGATTGATAAAATTAAAGAGGAGCTCAAGAACGCTGAACAGGTTAACCGCGAACTTCTTGATCAGAAGAATGAGCAGCTTGAAAAAATTGCCAGCCTGGAAAAGCAGCTTGACGGGCTTTCCTCAAAGATTGACAGTATTGTAGAAATGCAGAACTATCAGATGCATGCAGTTGCTGAATCAAATCTTGCCGAGGCTCAGGATCAGTACCAGAAGCTTCGTGACTCCCAGTTTGCCGGACACTGGATACTCTGGGTGCTATCCGCCATTTCTCTTGTCTATCTCTATGCCGGCATAATAGTTCCTAAGCTTAAAAAGAATAAAAAGGTAAGAGATGCCGCAGAGGATAATCGGCTTCTTTCTTTTATTCTTAAAAACAAACTGGTTGACGCTACTGCCGGCTTCAAGAAGAAGTGCCGTAATGTGCTTAAGGAACTGGTAGAGGCATCAGAACAGGATGAACAGACTCAGGCTGACCTTGAAGCTGCTGAAGAGAAAAAGAAAGATCAGCAGCTTGCTGAAGATGAGAAGAAGAGTTCTTTATTAGGTAAAAATACTTCTAAGGATGAGGAACATATCGGCGGAGCTGCTGATGTCAGCAGCAGTACCCGGTCTGAAACACCTAAACCGGAGCATGTGGAACCGGCAAGTGATTACCGTCCTAACAGCATGGTAATCGAAAGAGAATCTGAACCGGTTATACCGATAGGAGTTACCGAGGAGGAACAGTTTGAAGTAACACCTTCAGGACATGTGGACATGGAAATTACCGCCACATCAGAAAATCCTGAACCGAAATCTGTAGATTAACCGTACCTCACATAGAGGATATTCAATGCTGCGATCCTTTATGCAGAAGAGACTTAACGGCTGCTCATCTGATAAATAGATGGATGTCCAAGTATATGGTTACCCCCGTAAGTTGGGAAAAGCTTGCGGGGGTTGTTTTTTTAAGTTTTCTATAAAAGAATAAAGAAGCCGGCGATAGATATATAAAAGCCGTAAAAAAGACGCTTCAATATTCCGACATGTTTTTTAGGATGGAATATGCTTAAGTTTATACACTGCTGTGAAAATGATTTACCTGAGAAATACCGCAGAAATGATTCTTTACTAAAGGAATACGCACAAAGTGAGGAAGTATTCTATGCTATTCCTTCCTTTTATGATTTGCAGGTGAACGGATTCAACGGGATAACCCTCGACGGTGCATCCGGGGTTACCGTGGAAAAGCTCTCATGTATCGCCTCATCTCTTCGTAAATACGGATGTATGAAATTTGTTCCGACACTGATTACATCTCCATATGATGTACTGCGTTCATCGCTTGCCGCTACTGCAGATTTTATGAAAATGCATCCGGATGTTATTCCCGGGCTTCATATCGAAGGGCCTTTTATCAGTATGGCTAAAAAAGGAATTCATTCAGAGGAGTATATTAGAAATCTCGAGGGCAGGGATCTTGAACTGATTTTAGAATATGCAGATGCTGTCTCCTATATTACACTTGATCCACAGAGGATTACTCCACTTAATATGCAGAAGCTGATTTCCCGTGGTATAAGGATATCGTTAGGACATACCGATGCAGGTTACAATGAAGCTGAAGCTTTCATTAAAAACGGAGCTACTTTGGGAACACATCTATTTAACGCAATGACTCTTGCTAAAAACGGCCGAACCCCGATGACCGCCGAAGCCATTATGACTTCTGATAATGTATACTGCGGTGTTATTGCTGACGGTGTGCATGTAAACTACGGTATGCTGAAGCTTGCTCATCTTACACTGGGAAAAAGATTTGTCATGGTTACTGACTGTCTTTCAGCCGCGGGGACAGATCCTCATATATACAGGGAATTCGTTTTTGCCGGCAAGACTATCTATAATACTCCTGATAAGGGATGTATTGATGCCGGCGGTACTCTCGGCGGTTCCAGACTGACCATGCCGGAAGGGCTCGCCAATCTTGTAAATCATGCCGGGTTCACACTTCCGGATGCTGTATACGCTGCCTGTATCGCTCCGGCTGAAGCTTTAGGAGAAAGGAATACAGTACCTTCGGTTATTCTGGGAAGTGATTATTCTGTAAGAATGGTTATGTAGTATTCGCTATAGGTGAGAAACATGACAGTTTCCGCTCCATTTGCAGGTTGACTGCTTTTGGCTTACAGTTATAATCTTTGCACAAGTTATTTTTTCTGGTTTGTTGCGAGAAAACCATGCAGACAGACAAAGCCTGATTCCGGCTGAAAGGATGCAAATTCTGAAAGATTTCCGGTTGCCATATAAACAATCGGATATCGATAGGCCGGAAGTCACGGAATCAGAATACTTTTAATAATTTTTTCCCTTTTGATGATTTATAGAACTCAATCATTCATATTTTTATTACTCTGATATCTAAGTATTAATCATATATGTAGGGAGTATTTTCTTTTAATTCCGCAAAACTGTTCCCCACAAGTTTATTTAATTCGGCAACACTGTTCTCCAACAGTTTATTATAATTAGTAGATGGTTTTATAGCATATAAATATAAGATTCTGCTAATTTTCCAGCATAGTATTTGACACAAATTTAATCATTTGTACCTGATAAATTTTACTAACATTACCGGGTTATTTAACCTCTTTTCTACAATCATGAAACATATCGATAATGGTGTATCGTAATCTTCAAATTTTGATATCTCTTAAAAATCCAAAGATATAGTTTTCAAAATATTTTGATGAATCCATTATACACAGCATGGGGCTTACTGACTATCCAGCTAAAGCAACCACTATAATGCAATTCCTTGGATAGTCTTACCGATTATTCTATTATTCTATATGTCTGGTATACGTTTCTGAAAAAGGTATGCACAAGTTAATGAATTTGTCAAATTTTTCTTACGCAGATGTTTTCAGGGGGAATGTAGAAAGATACCAATTGTGAACATCTACGTTGAATCCTTCCAATCCCGAATACTAAAGAACTAATTGTATTCATCAATATTTTTTATGATAAGATAAATAATATTATGAATAGCCATAAGAAAATCAGATACTGATTTTATGTCATTTATTATTAAATAATAGGTGTAATATTTCTATGGATAAAAATATATTAAATAAAAAATTTCAGAGGGATACCGTTCTGGGAACAAGGGACTGATTTTGCACTATGCTTTGCAATAGCTGAAAATATCCATATAGTCAAAAAAGATATGAATGGAAACTACTGCATTGCCAATGAAACAAAAATAAAAGGTGTAACAATAGAAGATCTTGCATTTTATTATGCAATTGGTCGGGCATATGCTCTTGGGTTTCGCACGGAAATAAATCACAAATTAGATCCCGACATTATCGCTGAAGATGGTTTTGTTACATTGTATACGAAATCCGGCAGGCCATATCCTCATTTCTTTGATGATTTGA
>OMYE01000029.1 GCA_900315145.1 uncultured Pseudomonadota bacterium
TTACGATCAATATGACCGTACTTTACATGGTACTGAATTCCTTCAAGAACGACATAATTATTATGGGTAGCCCACGCATCATTATTTCTGGAAACATTTTGAATAGCTGTTTTAGCATAAACCATCTGATCGACACTGCGGATAGCTCCGCGAAGAGCCTGCAGTCTGGCAATTCTGGCATCACTGGTTACATTTATGTATTTCGGAACAGCTGAAGCCGCAATAATGCCAAGAATGACGATAACTAAAACAAGTTCAATAAGTGTAAAACCACGGTGAAAATAGTTATGTAGTGTATTAATTCTTCTCATAACTACCTCCTGTATTACATATCAATAAAGAAACTCTAACGCTACTACTATATCTTATTTTTACTCTCAAAATCGAGTTTTTACTATAAATTAATTGTAATCAAAATTTCACATAATTAACCCGATCACACTATCACTAATAACTAATAACCGGAATCTAATTGCAAATCATCTAATCTCTGTCATATTCTAAAAACAATAACAGCTTTTTCTTCACCTTGATAACACGGCATGAATTGTAATAGATAACATCTTTAGTCGTTTTTTCATTTTTTCAATAATTAGGCTAAACAGTTCCTGTCCGGACAGAATATCAGAACTGCGGATATTTCTTCCGGAAAACAAGAATGATTTCTGAACCAAAAAGGTTCAGTTTAGCACAAATCACCCCAGGCATTATTGATCGATAATGAAGCATACTGCTATCATAAGCACTTATTAAAAGCATATACCGATAAAACCGACCCTATGCAAAATCATCACCGGATGAGGCCGGACACCCCTCAACCGTTTTTTGCATTGAATATAAACTGCAACATTAAAAATTAAGTATTAGACATTAAATATAAAAAGCCTTCAGTACAATCAGATTCTCATTCCTCTGCAGTTTTTTATTCAATCGTTAGGATAACTGACCGGTAAAAAAATCTATTGAAAAAATTTATTGAAACAAAATCATGGACAAAGACAAAAAACAAAAAATACATCCCGTGAAAACCGGTATTCTGAACCATTTTCCCGACAGAACTGGTCAAATATTCACAAACGTCTTATTATTCCTCTTATCTGTATTCAGCCTCTCTGTATCATCCGCAGATAACGGAGTGTATACCGAATCAGGTCAGTCAGTCTCTGCTGATATTTCAGATAATTCCGGCAACGATGCTTTAGCAGAATCAGAAGGAACAGTCCCCTCTAAAAATACTGAACCGTCTCCTTCAGTAGAGCAGGAAGAAAAAAACATTCTGAAAACAGATGACCGGAAAGCCAATCCGGCTAATAATGTTTCTACTCAACCTAAAACTGAAGCAGTTCAAGAAAAGTCAGAAGTCGTAACTTTACAGGACAACAGGGAAAGCACGGCTGCTACCAAAGAGGACTCCAATCAGGAGAGTTCACCTGCTCAGGATAATTCGGCAGCAGACAGCATCCCTGAGGCAGAAAATAAAGAGCAGCAGACAGAAAACAATGAAAACAGCACTGCCTCCGGATCAGAAGCAGATAAGAACACTTCCCAGTCTTCTGAAGACGAACCGGAACCTGTTGATCCTGAGGAAATCTATCATAGATGTCTTGAAGCTCACGAAAAACGTACAGATGACGCCATGGATATCTGTCTTAACGGCGCACGTCTCACCAAGGATCCCCGTATTGAATATCTGGTAGCACTTAACTACCGTATGGGAATTTCCGTTGCTCCAAGCCATGATAAACAGATTGTATGGCTGCAGAAAGCCGCATCCAAGCGCCATCCGGAAGCCTGCATGGATCTCGCTCTTATCATTCTGGACAACTATAATCTTTATCAGAACCATAATATAGGTCTCAAAGGAGTAGAGTTTTTAAAATATGCTGCAGAAACCAACGAAAAAGCCAGATATCTTTATGCTGATCTGATGCTGGATCCTTTCTACATAAAGCTGGGGATCTTCAACATTGCTGAAGGTTCAGCAATAATGGAGGAACTGGTAAATAAAGGCAACCCGTGGTCTCTGCAGTGGACTGCCGACTGGCTTATTGAAAACAGAGAGCTTATAGCCCGTGTCCACAATCTCACCAGAGAATCTGCAAAAGGTGATGATACCGCCTCCGTTTTGCCTCATAATGAAGAAAACGCAAAGGATTCCTCACCTGTATCATCTGATAATCAGGAATCCGGCATTTCTGCAAAAGACAGCACAGAAAACATTAAAAAAGAGGAAAGTGGTGCCGGCCACCAGACTGTTGCAGAAAATCCTGAGTCAGTTACAGCTGATATGGAAAATAATACATCCGAACCTCCGGAAAATATCGGCTCTACCGCTGAAGACGGCAGTGTCCGTGAATACACCGATGAGGAAATTGCCCGTGAACTTCTCAAAACGGACTTTATATCCAGGGCCGTCAACAGTTATCTTCATGATGAAAACTATCCCGTACTTCTTTATGAACAGGCTGCTGACAAAGGACTGGTATCAGCATACGAGGCTCTGGCAAAAATCTACATGGAATCAGATAACCAGAGAACAGTCAGAAAAGGGGTAATCTACACATATGCCTACACCTTCTGCAATAACAGAAAATATAATGATAAAAATCTCCTCAGCTATCTGAAAATACAGGTAGACAGGGATGAACAGAAAAAAGCTTACGAATCCGCTATTGAAATAGTTGAAAACCAGGGATGTCTGAAGTAGTACACCCGGTCGTATTTTTTATTGTTTTTATTCCCAAACCGGTATTGTATGTTAGAATAAGTTACTATTTTGCAGGAACAGGCATAAACGCCGCATAATTATGCGGTGCCATAAATTTTATAATAGCGGCAATTTTTTTATGAAAGGACCATCACTAAGATTTTTAATCGTCAGCATTTTTTTATCGGCCATTTTTGTTTCCGGATGCGTATACAGACACGATCTTTACCAGGGAAATTTCACCGAACAGAAGGATGTATACAAGCTTAGAGTCGGTATGACTCCGGAGCAGGTTAAATTCGTTCTGGGCACACCAATGTTAATTGATCCGTTAGACACATCAAAATGGTACTATATCAACTACGTGCGCAAGGGATGGAATGATCCGGAATATCAGACGCTGGTAGTTATTTTTGATGATGATAAAACCGTTAAAGACATCAAGGGGGATTTCCAGAAGAATCCAAAGTTCCTTATTCCTCTGTCAATGGAATAATCTTTACGTTTATCAGCCTGACATCCTGCAGGAAGATAAACGAATATAAGGCCATACAGAAGTTTTTTCCGGAATAAGTCTCAGAATAATAAGCATAATCAGATCCCTGCACTAGGAATATTAAGATGAATAAATTTTCCGTACTTTCAATAGCCTTGTTTATCTTCACGGGTTGCGTAAACATACCTGACCGCAATCCTGCCAGATTTCCCCTGCATCTCAATACATTTAACGCCACCAATAACGGTGTTTTTCCGGACAATCCGGCCCTTACCTACAAATTCAATACATATTCCAAGGAATGCGCTCTAGGCATCTATCAAAGTGCCGATAAACTGGCTGATTTGTTCAGTTCCACCCTTGTACCGGCATCTCCTGACTACCTTTACCTGCAGCAGTCAGGCTTTATCGCCGAATACGATGAATGTATGATTATGATGAAGGACAGCATAATTATCCATAACATCAGAATGAAAAAAAAGGAGACAAATGTGACATCGTCACAGGATACTGATCAAAAGACTCCGGAAACTCAGGAAGAACAGAAAACTCCGGAAACTCAGGAAGAACAGAAAACTCTGGTAAAACAGGAGAATCAGGACAATGATCCTGATGACGATGATGACGATGACAACGATGACAGTACTGAAGCAGGCACTCAGACAGATACCTCCGGAATACAATCTGCCAAGGATACTCCTTCTTCTGAAAAAACCGCTGTAAAGAACACACACGAAAACAGACACAGAAGACCGGAAAAGGATCCGCATTATCTCGCAAGTTATGAAAAAATGGTAAAAAGCTTCCCTGATAATTCCGAGGCCGTTGCTAACATCATGTATCAGTTCTACCTGCTTAAGGACTATAAGAGTTTTTATGCCTGGCAGCAGATTTTAAGCAGCTACACGGTAAAGGAATATAACATGCCTCCGCAGATATTCACGGCAAATTATTTCTTTAAGCATGCAGAAACCCGTGATTACGGCTATAAAATGCTGGAGAATTACGCCTTACAAGGGTATTCAAGCGCCGTGGAGCTGCTGCAGTCAAGAGATGGTGCCATCTACCGGAACGAACATCCGGAAGCTAAAAAGACTTACAACAGCATTCTTCAGAGAAAGTAGATTCTGCAGTTCTGATACTGCCGGTAATTCCTGTTACGGCAGTATATCATCCTCATCTCAGCCGTAACGGAATTATTAATATAAACGGCAGTGACTGAAAAAACTCCGGAACCGCCGGCAGTAGATAAGAAATAACACAATTTATGGATAACCTCACAGCATGCGGCGGCATTTAACTGTATGATGACTATTCAGCCCCAGAGAATAATTTAAGTGAGTGAATCATCTGTGGAATAATATGCAGGCAGTAATGCACAAACTTCCATAAATAATGCTGAATCCCCTGTAAAAACATCATGTCTGCCAATATGTAATATAACAGGCGTAGCGCAGAATAACACCGGTACAACACAGTTTACTGAAAAACAGGAAATCCCCCTGTCCCGGTAAGTACACCAGAAGTATTTCAACCTCCGGTATATCATTCTGCCATATATTAACGGAATCACTGCCCCCTGTTCCGCCTGAGAGGTATTTTGATTCATCACTATAACAGCAACGGTAAAACAAATGACAGAAAACAATAAAAATACTACCGCAGAAAACAGCAGTTCAGATAACAGATTACCTCCTGAAAGTACCGCAGAGGGAAAGAAAGCCGAGGTGTTCAACAACAGCAAGCTGGAAACCGCCATAAAAAACCTCAGGGAGTCAAATACCCAAATAAACACCCAGAGAGTGATCATGCAGCTTATTCAGGCCAAAATGGTTGTACCTTTTAATCTCAGTGACAATAACGGCCAGCCCGTTGCAGCAGACAAACCTGAAGACTTGGTCATCAACAGCGGCTCCCAGATAAACATTGTCCTCCTGTCCAATGAACAGCAGGAGACATTCTGCCCTCTGTTTACCTCAAAAGAGGAATCGGACAAAATGACCGTTCCTTGTTCCGGAATGCTTATTCAACCTTTTATGTCCATAGCTAGAAATATTGTTAAAGCCGAAAGCAGCGTCAAAGGTATAGTGATTAATCCTTTCGGAGATTCCATGACCCTGTCATCAGATGCCCTGAAGGATATCATAAGGGTTGCGGAATCCATGACAACAAATAAAAACTACACCGTCAAAGCGGGAGATAAGGTGGTTATCTCCAATCCAGGGGAATCCACAAAAACACTTCAGGATATCATCACGGCAGTTGTCAGACAGCATCACTGCATTGAAAAAGCCTACATAAGATTAATGGTGCGTCCTGAGGCTCAGGTTGGAAACAATTCCAGCTATCTGATTATTATCGATTCATCAGATAAGGACGAGGATATCACGCATCTATTCAAAGATCTGGCAAAATTGTGCACTCCGCATGCCAATAATGTACCGCTTGATTTTCTGAGATATGACAATACCAATAAATTTATTGTCGATGCACTGGACGGTGTCACCCCGTTCTATAAAAAGAAAAAGAAATTTATGGGATTATTTTAAACTGTACCGTTTTTAACAAAATTATTCCTGTCATAAGACCTGTTATAACTACGTATTTTTACTTTCAGAGGCTGACAAAATGAAAAATGAAAAGCTTATGCCAAAAGAACTCAGCTGGATATCTTTCAATGAAAGAGTACTTCAGGAGGCTCAGGATCCGACCGTTCCGATTATAGAAAGAGTCCGTTTTCTGGGAATCTACTCCAGTAATCAGGATGAGTTTTTCAAGGTAAAGATTGCCGAACTCAAAAGACAGGTCATGATTGATGAGGAAAACAACAGTCATTCCGAGTCCAGACTGCTTCTCAAAAAGGCACTGGCCAAGGTTAAGGAGCTCGGTAAGGTATTTGATAAAACCTATAAAATAATAATGGATGAGCTCAGTACCCATAACATCTATCTTCTTGATGAAAATCAGATTTCTGAAAGTCAGACCGAATGGGTAAAAAACTACTTCCGGACCAATGTACTCAAACATATCAGCCCGGTAATAATTAATGAAAATATTAATCTGGTTTCCTTCCTTAAAGATAAATACCCCTATCTTTTTGTAAAAATGAGCAAAAAGAACTGTACGGATCAGTATGCTCTTATAGAAATCCCGACCGACAAGGTGCCAAGATTCATTCAGATACCGTCAGACAACAAGAAAGATAAGGTACTGATGATTCTGGACAATGTCATCCGCATAGGTCTCAACCGCATATTTCAGGGGCTGTTTGACTATGACAAAATTTGCGCCTACACCGTAAAAATGAACCGTGACGCCGAATATGACCTGTCATCACAGCTTGACCGCTCTCTGCTGGAAAACATGTCACTGAGTCTCAAGCAGCGTCTCATAGCCATGCCTGTGCGTGTGGCCTACGATAAGGAAATGCCTAAGGAAATGGTTCACCAGTTCATAACCAAACTGAATATCAAGGATATGGACTCCGTGATGGATGGCGGACGCTACCATAATTTCAAGGACTTTATCAATTTCCCTAATGTCGGCCGTGAATATCTCGAAAACACCAAACTTCCGGCTCTCAATTCAGCCAGATTTGATAACGCGAGGAACATGTTCGAGGCTATCACCGCCGGGGATATTCTGCTCTACTATCCGTACCACTCCTTCAGATATTTTACCGAGCTGCTTCGTCAGGCTGCTTACGACCCTCTCGTAAGATCCATCAAAATCAATATCTACCGCGTGGCCAGAAACAGCCGGGTTATCAGTTCACTTATTGATGCCGCCAATAATGGCAAGAATGTTACCGTAGTGGTTGAACTCAAGGCGAGATTTGATGAAGAAAACAACATTCAGTGGGCCAGCAGACTGACAGAGGCCGGAGTAAAGGTGCTTTTCGGTATGCCAAGCCTGAAGATTCACTCCAAACTCTGCCTGATTTCCCGCAGGGAGGGCATGGATATTGTCAGGTATGCCCACATTGGCACCGGTAATTTCAATGAAAAAACCGCCAAAATCTACACCGACTTTGCCCTGTTCACCAGAAACAGAGAACTTACAGATGAAGTGGAAAGAGTATTTGATTTCATTGAATACCCGTATACCAGACCTAAATTTACCAATCTGATGGTATCTCCGGTTAATTCCCGCAAAAAAATCTACGAGCTTATTGATACCGAAATCAGAAATGTTCAGGCCGGACTGGAGGCAAAAATCATCCTCAAGGTTAACAATCTGGTTGATAAAGAGCTTATCAGCCGGCTGTACGATGCCTCTGCCGCCGGTGTGCAGATTAACATGATTGTCCGCGGAATGTGTTCACTTTTACCGGGGGTTCCGGGTCTTAGTGAAAATATCAAGGTCATCAGCATTGTTGACCGCTATCTTGAACATCCGAGAATTATGTACTTCCACAATAACGGAGACTTCAAGCTTTATATTTCCTCCGCCGACTGGATGACCAGAAACCTCGATCAGCGCATTGAGGTAGGCACTCCGATTTATGATCCGGTGCTGAAAAAACACATTCTGAATATTCTGAATATTCAGTTAAGTGACAATATGAAGGCCCGCATTATCAACAGGGAGCAGGATAATCATTATGTACCGAGAGGAAACCACAAAAAGATCCGTTCCCAGATAGCCATCTATGACTATGTTCAGGCAACTGAAAAAGAGCTTAATAACGAAATCATACAGAAAGTAGCCGTCAGAGAAAAGAACGCCAGTGATGACGGAGAATCCGCATAAAAAATTGTAAATGGTCAGAAATAACCATTTCTGACCATTTACAAAAAAACAGAGATTATCAGAGATAAATATCTTCCTTATTTAGGTAGTTCTGCACATAATCGGCCACACCTTCCTCAAGTGAAGTCATTGGTTTAGTATAGCCTGCCTCTCTCAGCTTATGCATATCCGCCTGAGTAAAGTACTGATATCTGTCCCTGATGCTTTCAGGCATCTCAACAAACTCAATCTTTTCCTCCATTCCCATGGCGTTCCATGTAGCCTTGGCAAGGTCGTAGAAGGAACGGGCTTCACCGGTTCCGACATTAAATAAACCGCTGACCTCAGGATGCTGCAGCAGCCAGACAATTACATCCACCACATCCTTTACGTATACGAAATCACGCAGCTGCCAGCCGTCTTTGTAGTCTGGATTATATGACTTGAAGAGTTTTACCGGCTCATTTTTCTTAACAGATGGAAAAATATGGGCAATAACAGACTTCTGACCGCCCTTGTGGTATTCGTTAGGACCGTACACATTAAAGAATTTCAGACCGGCATACTGCTTAGGGGTTGGCCTGTTTTCGGCAATTTCTCTGGCAACCTTCACATCAAACGAAGCCTTACTCCATCCGTACGGATTCAACGGACGCAGTGACTTAAGATACTCAAGATCGGCTCTGTCGGTAAACCCCTGCTCTCCTGAACCATAGGTGGCTGCAGATGAGGCATAAATAAACTGTGCATCATGATCACGGCAGAAGCACCAGAGTTTCCAGGCAAGCTGCTGATTGTTCTGCAGGATCTTATCAACATCTCTTTCAGTAGTGGTGGAAATAGCCCCCATGTTGATTACTGCTGTTATTTCTGATGCATGCTCAGCTAAAAAATCATCCATCTGTTCAGGCAGAATGATACCGCCGACCTCATGCTTGGCCACGTTTTTCCAGCGATCATCCGTACCCAGCCAGTCCACGACATAAACATCATGGATATTCATCTCATCCAGTTTGGCCACAATGCATGAACCGATAAAACCGATACCACCGGTAACAATAATCATATAAAATCCTTATTAAGCTGATTTATACTAAGCCTGTAAATCTAAATCCACTATATTGACATCTTTAACACTGGCAGCAAAGCTACTGCCTGCTTTAAATGAATCCCAGTCCTTTATTTCCACAACATAATCCACGGCTACATGACTTGCTAGAACTGCTTTAGCCAGACTGTGTTCGGCACTTCCGGTAATCACGGCCAGAAGCTTGTCACAGCCCTGCTTAAGTTCAGAAAGCTTTTCAATCATTTCAGCTGTTAAACCGGCAAATGAACCGGAGACTATTGTAACAGACTGATGATTACCGGCCGCACGGGCGATTATATCCTGTAAATTCTGCTCATTGGTAACTGAGCCGTTTTTAGAATGATCCCCGCTCCAGGCATTGCAGAGCTCCTCAAAAGTAACTGTTGCCGTGCCGAGTTTTCCGACCACGATTCCTGAGGCCTTGTTAGCCAGCCTCATGGCATCCTTGATTTTCATACCTGAACCGATGGCGAGCCCCAGAGTTGCCAGAGTGGTATCACCGGCACCGGATACATCATAAACTTCTCTGGCTTCGGTAAAGATGTGGGTGATAACCTGATCCTTTCTGGATATATGCAGCATACCGTATTCACTAAGGGTGACTATCAGATTGGCAATATCATATTTTTCCATAAGCTGAACGGCACCTGCTTTCACCTCATCATGGAATGAAGAACCTGCAGGATTGTACTTTCTGCCGGTTGCTTCGCCAAACTCCTTAAGATTAGGCTTTATCAGAGTTGCCCCGGTATACTTGGAATAATCCATTCCCTTAGGGTCGACAATTACCGGCTTATTCAGCTGACGGCATATATCGATAATCATTCTGGTGGTTTCAGCTGTAAAAATACCCTTATTGTAGTCAGACAGCAGAACCACATCTGCTCCCTTGATAGCCTTTAACAGAATGCTGCTGAAACGATCCAGTACCTCAGTCATAACCGGAAGTCTTTTTTCATGATCCACACGGAGCAGATGATTATTTCCGGCAATCATTCTTGATTTCAGAATGGTCGGATAGTCATTAAGCTTGAGCAGATGACTGTGAACCCCTATTTCCTTTAACAGATTGGAAATTTTCCGTCCTTCAGGATCATTCCCGATAACCCCTAGAAAATCGCATTTTGAACCGATAGAGGTTATATTAGCCACCACATTGCCGGCACCGCCGAGCATCTCCTTTTCGTGGTCATATCTAAAAATAGGTACCGGAGCCTCTGGAGAAATTCTTTCAACCTTACCGTATATAAAGCGATCCAGCATAATATCACCTATAACCAACGGATTTATGCTTTTTAATTTTTCCAAACCTGACATCACTGACATGCTATTTTTATGCTCCCTGTTGAATATATTCCGGTAAACCTGGAGTTCCTCACCGGAAGTTGATTATACTGTCTCTGCTCATTTCAAAAAGAGACAGTAAAACTGAATGGAAAGGAATCGTTAATAATTCCACTGACTGCAGACTTCTACAGTATACATAATACTGTCCTCATTATACATCATTATGCGTATTGCTGTTTTATAGTTCCTTGTCAAATTGGGTTTTCTGTTGAGATATATGCATTTTTTACTGTTTATGTGCAAAAAATTCTCTTAAACCTGGGCAATTTTCCCAAAAAAGAAAACCCGGTAAATCATATATACCGGGTTTATCATCAGTATCAATATAACATCAAAGATTATTATTCTGCCTTGGTAGCTGACGGAGCAGGACCTTTACCTTTAACAGAACCCAAGTACTGAGGCAGTTCAAGACCGGCCATCTTGGCAACATCATGAAGCGGAGGCAGACTCTTAACCATTCCTGAGAGGAAATCAGCTGTTGAAGTCTTGCCGTCACCATTTGAATCGCCATGATCCCATACAGTAACCTTATCAATCTTGATGTTGCGGATAGCTTCAGTCTGCAGGCTGACAATTTCCTGAAGTTTTTCAATCATCAGCAGAGTTGAAGCGGCACCGACATCTTCACCGGCGCTCTGTACGAGTCTTCTATAACCTTCAGCCTTAGCTTCAAGCAGTGCCTGCTGACCTTCAGCTTCAGCCTTATATTTGAAGAGAACGGCGTCAGCCTCACCTCGAGCCAGCTGTCTTGCCTTTTCAGCTTCTGCTTCAGCTTCGATGATAAGTTTCTGCTTGTCAATTTCCTGCTGAGCGATTTCTGCTGCATTCAAACGCTGCTTTTCAGCTGCGTACTGAGCTTTCTGAATTTCAACTTCAGCTTCACGGTTGGCAACTTCCGCCTTTCTGAAGGCTTCAGCTTCAATAACTCTCAATTCAGCATTGGAAAGAGCCATAGCCTGCTTAGCTTCGTTTTCGCCCTTTATCGCCTGGGATTCCTGTTCAGCTACGTAGCAACGCTGGTTTGCTTCAGCCTTCTTGATACCCTTCTGGGCTTCAGCATTATTGTTGGCCACCTGAATATCACGTTCTCTTCTGGCTTCAGATTCACCGATAGAACCGAGCTTATCCTGAATAGCCACATCTACCTTTGCCTTGTTGCTGGCTTCAGAAGCAGCTTTCTTACCGATACTTTCAATATAGTCTGCTTCATCGGTGATATCGGTAATGTTAACGTTAATAAGCTTCAGACCGATCTTCTTTAATTCAGGCTCAACATTTGTACGAATTGTTTCCTGGAAGTTTTCACGGTCACCGTTGATTTCTTCGATGGTTAAAGAAGCAACAGTAAGACGGAGCTGACCGAGAATAATATTACGGGCCATATCTTCAATTGCATCTGATGTCTGATTCAGAAGACAGTCAGCGGCATTTCCCATAATATCGTCATCAGGAGAAATCTGAACTGTAAAGCTTGAAGGCACATTTATACGAATATTCTGCTTAGACAGTGCACCGGACAGTGAAATATTGATAGTAAGCGGAGTAAGACTCATGTAAGCGTAGTCCTGAACCAGAGGCCAGACGAACGCACCGCCACCATGAATACACTTTGATGAACGCTCACCGCCGCCTCCTAAAAGAGCACCCCAGATTACCAGAATTTTATCTGAAGGGCATTTTCTGTAGCGGTTAACTATAAATACAATAAGCGCTACAACCGCCACCACGGCAATTATACCGCCAAAAATAACCAAGCCATTTGAATTCATATTTTTTCCTGTATCTCCATAAAAAACAAATCAAACAATCTGTATGATTCTCTCCGTAAAATAAACAAAACAATCTGTATATCCGTCTGAATACCGGGTAAAGGTTCTGACGGTTAACAGGAGTAAATTACATACCTTGCTGATAATCTGCATCAGTACATAAAAACCTAAAAACTTTTTAATTCAATCTGTCAGACAGAAACGATAAATAACTAACTATTCAGTTTTATATGCTCCAGATCCTTTTTTATTCTGATGGGGCTCAACGGGTAATTTCAGAAAGATTATTTATCCTGATATCCGTAACACTAAGGCCAATGTTCCTTAATTCACCGTCAATAATGCCATGAACGGCTTTCTTAAAATTTTCGGTATCTCCCAGTTCACCGATTGAAGCAGAAGCAATATAAAGACGCAAATGACCGAGAATAATATGTCTAGCCATATCTTTAATGGCATCGGATGACTGATTCAAAAGACAGTCAGCAGCATTATACATAACCTCTTCCTCAAGAGAAATCTGAACCGAAAAATCCATACTTACATCAACATACTTATTATCAGATGTAATCGTCATTGCTTGAATTTCTATATTCAGCGGTTCAAGACTCAGATAGCTGAAATCCTGAACCAGAGGCCAGACGAACGCACCGCCACCATGAATACACTTTGACGAACGCTCACCGCCGCCTCCTAAAAGAGCACCCCAGATTACCAGAATTTTATCTTTAGGGCATCTTTTATAGCGGGTTACAAATACCGCGGCAGATATCATTATCACAAGCGCCGGAAATATCAGTTCGAGATAATGAATATTCATTTTTTCAACAATTCCACAAAAACAACCGGGAAATCCACATGATTTTTTCTTTTAAAAATAAACACCGGAATCCACCTTACGAAAAGGTCTGACTCAAACGACGCAGAGGCATCATCAGTCTTTCACACGGCTGATCCGCGCAAACAGTAATTACTTATACATTAAGCCGGTTCAGTCCGGACTGACCGAGATCAGGCAGACTGTTCTGTCTCACTGGTGTCAGATTTAGTAACAACCAAAACATCACTGCCCTTTGTGGAAACAACCTTTACCAGTTCACCGGTCTTGAATTCCTGACTTTCGTTTTCAGCAACAGCATCAATATATCTGCAACGGCCCTGAACACTCACCTCGACTCTTCCGACTTTACCTGGTTTGATGGTGAGATAAACCTTGGCAGTATGGCCAACAGCATTAACCAGCTTTACTGTTCCGGAACTCTGGATTTTCATAAGAACGGATTTGATTTTACTCATAACCGCAATTGTTGCACCGCCTGTCAGCAGAGTAGTGACAACTGCAGCAGGAACTCTCCAGCCGCTTTCAGGGGAAATCACTGTAAGAACATACAGTCCGAATATACCTCCGACCATACAGAAGGAGGAAATTGACATTATGGAAAAGAATCTGAAAGAATAATCTGAGGCCCCCAGGTCACCGATCCCTACTCCGTCAGTATCTATACCTACCCCGATAAATGAAAGTGCCAGCTGAATAAAAAACAGCAGCCCACCTATAAATGCAATCAGAGTAAACGGCATATACGGCAAATCCAAAAAAGCACTTAATTCCATGGCAGGTTCTCCATCTTCACTGTTTCAGTTAATCGAAAACATATTCATTATTCCCACCTGCCAGCACCTGCATCATTCGATGAGCTTCCGGCTGAAATTACCGTAACTGCCATCTTTAACGCAGTGTCTCAAGGAGGTAGAGTCCTTATATTTTCGCTGTAATATATAATTACTATAAATATATATTGTTTATATATACAAATTAAAAATAAAATATTTGACTATTGAATATTTTATTTTTACAACAATTTGTTAACATATTTTACAGTGTTTTATGTCACATTCATTAATTAAATATAGACTATTTTACAAAAATAAAGGATAAGTCATAAAAAACGGGATTAATTTCAACACGGAAAAAACACCGGGTATCCCGCACACCTCTAGAAGTACCCCTGTCCTCTGCTATCCTGAAGGCGGATCTATTTCGTTATAGAAATGAACTGAAGCCTGATTTTATTAACAAGGTTTACTATCATAGGTGTATTGAGGATAATCACCGGTATTAAAAGATAAACACCGGCATTGAAATTTGAAAAGAGGCATCACTTAACAACAGATAACAATAGCCTCTTCATAATGAGGGGAAAAACTGCCGGCCGGCAGCAGAGACGTGAATACTGAAGCATCAAAGCCACAGGCGGCATCCAGGACACCTGTTGCATCAACAACTAAAACAGTAGCGAATATAATTCAAAGAAGAGGAATTCTATACCAGACCTTTAAAAAGCCCTTTCATTCTTTCAACAGTGCCCTGACTGTGAGCCCCCATAATAATCACACCGATACAGACAGCGTAGCCGTTAATTAAGGGAGTTAAACTCAACTGCCACGGATTTAAAGTAAACTGTACCGCCACACTGACCGCAAGAACGAAAGCCGCTGCATAGCCGGTTTTGTAATTACCGCCAATCAGCCATATAAAAAGAAACACCGGTGGAATAATCATATCAACAATTTCCTCTGCGGAAAAATCAAGTTGCATCAGACGTTCAGAATAACCGCTTTCGATAAGAAAACCGGTAATAACCGGCCTGAATGTCATTATTCCCAAAAACAGCTTTCCGATCCTTGCTGCCTTCTGCCGGTTACGGATTTTGATGATTTCAGGGAATTTTTCAATCTCCTCCCTCTCGGCTTTCATATCTTTTACAGAAGATGACTCCGGCGCACTACGTTTTTTTACGGATTCAGAATCATCACTGCCGTTTTCAAAAGAGAAAGCATCACCTGTATCTGGACTTTTTACAGAGAAATCATTACCCGCGTCGGGTGACGCGGTATTACCGGATTCCTTTTCAGTCATTAAATAATTCCGGTATAGAGATGAAGCAGAACAAGGATCCATGTAATCAGGGTGTACATCAGCATAATAAACACCGCTGCCGATCCCATATCCTTGGCTCTGCCGGAGAGTTCATGATATTCATTACCGATGCGATCCACCACCGCTTCAATGGCGGAATTGATAATTTCAAAAGTCATTACCAGAAAAGGACCGCTGATAAGAACAATATAATAAAGCACGTTGAACTGACTGTTCTCTCTAGCCAGAAAAACTGCCGCAATAATCATTATGAGACCCAGTACAGCCTCCTGTCTGAACGCCGCCTCGTTAACCAGCCCCGCCTTCAGCCCCTTTAAGCTGTATTTTCCGGCATTGATAATTCGCACAATACCTGTTGCCCCTGTTTTTGCCATGAATTCATTTATCCTTTTTAAAAATAATCACTAAGTTTCGAGGAATTATACTCCAAAGACACTGTAGATTTTTACATATTTTAATCGTAGTTCCGATCTGTTTCGGATATTCCGGCGAATTATTATCAGGCAGGTCAAATTTTTGATAAAATGATAGAAGCAGTATTGTTTTTGCAGAATATGTGCCGACAGTAAAATAACTAAATTATGAGGACTATTGATAAGTTCATGGAAAACCTGCTTTCCGCAGCATAGACGGATTCGGTACGGTTTCACAGCAAAGGATAATGGTTAAGGCAAGTTTTTTTCTTATGCGTCTGTTGTTATTTATTTTTATCATTCTGATGTCAGGTATGCTCAGCACAGCCTTTGCCGGCCCCGTAAAGGCTGACAACGGGCTTATATACTGCTCGGAAAGGGATATCACCCATATGAATCCGCAGAGATATAACGTATCCTCCATGGCATCATCAATATCCTTTGCAGTATATGACCGCCTGATGACCCTGGATCCCAAAACCAAAGCCATCAAAAATTCCATAGGCTCACTCGAACGAATATACAACAACGATACCGTATATATTTTTAATATTCAGGAAGGAATCCGTTTCCACAGCAACAGCTATTTCACTCCGACAAGAGAGCTGAATGCCTACGACGTTGCCTTCAGTTTTGACCGCATTATCAATCCGAATAATCCTTTCTACAGGCCTATTGATGATTTTCCCTACATTGCCCATCTGGATATTGTCAAGAACCTGGTAAGCGTCAAAGCCATCAGCGATCATCAGGTAGAGTTCACAGTAAACCAGCCGACCAACCTGCTGCTGCCGTTTCTGGCAACTGACAACTCCGTCATTCTCAGTGAGGAATATGCAGAGAAGATTCTGGAAAAGCATCTTCCGATTGATACTCTCGATCATTATGCCATAGGATCCGGCCCCTACCATCAGACTGATTTTGTAAGAGGAAGATACGCTAAACTGTCCCTGTTCCTTTCATATCATGACAAACTGCCGAAGATTCAGAAGCTTGTACTGACCAATTCCTACAAAGCCAATAAGCTTCTCTATAAACTGTTTACCGAGGAATGTCATATCATCAGTAATCCGACAGCCGTTCAGAAGCGCATATTGAGACGCAAGCCTCAGGACTTCAACATTGTCCAGAAGCATACAATTAACGCAACATTCATCATATACAACACCAGAAAACCGTATCTCAACACTGGAGCTCTGCGACGTACCCTGTCATCCATGTTTGATCTGCAGGAACTCAACACCACCGTATTCTTTGATCAGGGGCACTACATTGTCGACCTTTTCGGCGACACCTCATCAGACATTCTGCACCAGAATATGCAGAAGGAACTGCAGAACGAAAAAAGTCAACCTATAACGTCAACAGACCTCTCGGAAATAACTGAAAAGGATGAGGAGGAGAAACCTGATAACAGGAGCTTCAAACCTGGGGAAAGAATTATCGGCAATACGGTACACGGTTATATCAACAATCAGTTTAACGAAGCCATTCCTGAATACGCCATTCCTATGGCGGAACTACAGGATGGTCTGGATCCTGAACTGATGCCGCATGACCTTACAGCACAGGAATACAAGGAGGCTTATCAGATCCTTAGAAAACAGCCGATTGAAATCACCATATTCCAGTCGAACGTAATCGCCAATACAGCTCATTCCAAAATTGCCCAGTTTCTGAAATCAAACTTTGAGAAAAACGGCATCCGTACGACCATCAAAAACTACCGAAACACCCGCGGTATCAACAATCTCAAGCGCGGAAACTTCGATATGGCCATTGTAAACGTCTTCTCTGATTCAACCAGTCTGATATTTCCGCTGATATCATGCAAAAAGGATTTTATCAAACAGCGAAACAACAGTCTGAACTCTAATCTTAACTATTTTGAAAACTACACCGGCTGGTGCAATGAAAAGCTGGACAACATGCATGAATCTCTTTCATTTCTGGACCGCAATGATTCCGACGCCGTACAGCTGCGGAAATTCATAAAAAACATTCTAGTTAATGAAATGCCTATCTATCCTCTGGTATACAACATCAACCAGTTTGTATCACTTGAATACGTCAAAGGGCTGGAATCAACCCCGTCAGGAGGAGTATCCTTTATCAACGCCTATCTGGAAAAACCGGCGAAAAAGAAAAAGAGAAAACAGGTACAGAACTATCAGGGGACACCCCTGACGGAAGAAACCACGCAGAAAACTGACGGAGAGGTGCAGAAATGATCAGCTTTATCATAAAAAAACTGGAATTACTGATACTCACCCTGTTTATTCTGACCATTATTCTTTTCTGGGTGCACGTACGCATCACCGGAACGGAAACAGACAGTATTATCCCTGAGTACTGGAACTATGCCGTCAGACTGATTACTTTAAACTTCGGTAACAGCAGTGTAAGCGGCATGCCTATAGTCGATGAAATAAAAATATTCTTCCCTCCGACCATTGAACTGCTGCTGCTCTCACTTATCAGCGCTTTCGTTGTCGGAGTACCTCTCGGTATCTTCGGCGGACTCAACCATCACAGCGGTTCCGACAAATGTATATATACCTTCTGTCTGCTGAGCACCTCCATACCGGTATACTGGAGTTCACAGATTCTTATTCTGTTTTTCTGCGTATATATCAAAGCTCTGCCTACCACCGGAAATATCTCTCTGCTCTACGATGTTCCCAAGATGACAGGTTTTCCGACCGTGGACGCACTGCTTACCGGAGACAGGAATATCATAATTGACATGCTGCAGCATATGGCTCTGCCGCTGTTCACCTTAAGCGTTATTCCGTGCGCCACATTTGCCAGAATAGCTAGAAAATCAACTATAATCCTCACTCAGAAATACTTTATCAAGGCAGCATACTGCCGTGGCGAAAGCAAAATGAGCATCGGCATACATCACGTCATGCGCAGTATTCTTCCGGAAATAATCCAGCAGCTGAATATCATAATCTGTAACCTTTATTCAAGCTGTATTCTGGTAGAGGTTATCTTTGAATGGCCGGGAACCGGGTTATGGATAACCCAGAGCATTAATAACTCAGACAGCAATATCATCGAGGCCACCACCTTTATTCTCGGCGGTATATTTCTGATTATCAACATAACGCTTGATACTGCAAGTACACTGTTTATCAATCGTAATCTGCTGTCACACAGCTAGTATGTAAGGATAGTTTAACTATGTTTGACCTGAATCAACAGACGGAACAAATCCGGTCAGACCGGGCTCTCGGATGGCTGATTTACAAAAAAAGCACCACCGATGTCATAGGACTTTTCACTCTGGTAACCTGCATAGTTCTAATCTACATAATGCCGCTTATTATTAACATTGATCCCCTTACCCAGAATTTCGCGGATCGTCTGCTGCCTCCTTCATGGGATGAACGTGGACATCTTAACCACTTTCTTGGAACTGATGAGTTCGGACGTGACTATCTGTCACGACTCGTAATCGGCGCCAGAAACACCACTCTTTACGCGGGAATTGCCACTATCAGCTCAATGATTATCGGCCTCATTCTCGGTTTATCAAGCTGTCTCTCAAAACGACGTGCCCAGAAAAGCATTATTCATCACCTGTTCGATATTCTGTTCTCCATTCCGTCCATGCTGATAGCCCTTATTACTATCAGTATTCTCGGACCGAGTCTGCCACATGCAACTCTGGCAATTGCCATCTCCATGCTGCCGCGTTTTATTCACGAAATATATCATGCCGTTGAAGAAGAGCTCAGCAAAGAGTACATTGCCTCTGAGATAGCTGATGGAACCAACAGACTTCAGCTGTCATTCAATACGGTCATTCCGAACATATCAAATACCATCTGCTCAAACCTGTGTAACGGATTCTGTATTGCTATTATCGATATTGCCGCTGTCGGCTATTTGGGATTCGGGGCTCAGGCACCGACACCTGAACTGGGCAGCATGCTTGCCTCAGGTATTGATATTATCTACATCAGTACCTCCAAGGCCTTCTTTCCCGGAATTGCCATGATTATCCTGCTTTCATCAATTCAGCTGGTGGGACATGGTATCTCCAGGGTTTTGGAAACAGGAGTAGACGATGCTACTTGATATCAGAAATCTGTCCATCATGCTACGCATGGAAACGGAATACCTGCAGGTATGTAAAGGAGTTGATCTATCGATTAATGAAGGGGAAATATGCAGTCTAGTGGGTAGCTCCGGATCCGGGAAAAGTATTATCATCAAAGCGATTATGGGAATGTACGGTCATGACATGAAGGTTACAGTCGATAACTTCCGTTTTATGAACTGTGACTTAACCAATGTTGACGTCAATACCAGAAGAAAAATTCTAAGCAGGGAAATCGCCATTATATTTCAGGAGGCCAGGGCAAGTCTGGATCCTGCTCTTCCGGTAGGTACTCAGATGAAAAACTCTCTAAGCTACAGAAGCTTCGACGACAAATGGTACCGGCTGCCATTCTGGAAAAACCGCACCATTAACAATGTACTGCATAAGGTAGGTATCAAGGATACCAAAATAATTCTCCGTTCCCTCCCTCATCAGCTTTCAGAAATTCTCTGTCAGAAAATAATTATTGCCATGGCTCTCGCCCGCAAACCTAAACTGCTGATTGCCGATTCCCCGATAAGCGGCATGACCAGTTCATCCCAGCTGCAGATTCTGAAACTGTTTCACAGCTATGCTGAAAACCAGAAAGGGACACTTCTCTATATAACCAATGACCTGGGACCGGCCTCCAATCTTATGGACACCATAAAAATGCTATACTGCGGCAAAATTGTTGAAAGCGGCTCTAAGGAACAGGTTATAAACAACCCGCACCACCCTTTCACCCAGTCCATGATTAATGCCATTCCGGACTTTAACAGACAGCAGAAAATCAAAACAAGATTTGATGTTTTAGGAGGAGACCCTCCTGAATTCACCAGAACACCAATCGGCTGTCCGTTAGGCCCGAGATGTCCCTACGCAGACAAGGAATGCAACTCCATGCCTCCGATTACCAAGGTAAAAAACGGATATTTTCGTTGCTACTACCCTCTAAACATGGAGAAAGACAGTGAGCTCAAATAACAGCACCAGACGAAACAATCTTCTAGAGGTGAATAACGTAAGTGTTACCTATTCCTCCAGAAAGTACCTGTTCTTTAAGCAGAAACAGCATATTCTGACTGATATAAACTTCACCCTGAACCGGGAACAGACCCTGGTGATAACCGGTGATGCCGGCTCCGGAAAAACCACACTGTTAAAGCTGCTGACAAATCCATACATTAAGCATTCCGGTGAAATTATGGTACACGGCAAACCCCTCAGTCACTTCAGCCGTAGAAACCGGGTACACTTCATACGTATGCTGCCGACAGATCACTCCAGTGCCGTTAATCCGCACAAAAAAGTTAACTTTATTCTGGAGCAGCCTCTCAGAATGAACAGCGACTACTCCGCCATACAGCGTGAATACCGCATTGATAGAATTCTGGAACTGGTCGGTCTTTCCTCCAATATTAAAAGTCTCTATCCTGGTTACTGCTGGTGGATGCCAATATTGAAAAACTTGACGCACAACTGCGTTCCCACTGCCTGAACCTTTTTATGGATCAGCAGAAGGAGCACGGCATGGCACTGATTATATGTCTGAATGACTTCGGGCTAATCAAACATATTGCCGATAAAATTCTTATTTTAAGCCAGGGACGTCAGGAGGATTACGGCAATGCCAAATTCATCATTTCCCAGCCGCAGAAGGATATCACCAAACGTCTGATTCAGGATTATAACAACGAGTACCGGATAAGACCGGGGATTTAACAGCCGCTGCTGACAGAGCTTACAAGTCCCACCTTTCCGGACACCTTATATCTCCGGAAGAATTTCTCCATGGCGTGCACAGCCACACAGATCCGGCATTTTTAAGATATTCATTATTTTTATAATCCTCAGAAGTTAACAATTATATTGAATTATTTTTTTATTCAATGTAACATAGCAGACAGTTAAAATTTAACCGGTAGTTATTGTCAGTTTTAAGGAGGGAAAAAAATGAGTATCGCTTTATCAATCCGTAACGGACAGTTAACTGTCGAAAAGATTTAAGTTTCAGAACCGGTTCCGGATGTCCCCGCAACACACTGTATCTTAAGTTAAATCCTTTGGTGTGTTTTTAATTCAGAATCGTTTTAAATTCTGCATAACATTCTCAGCCCGTCTTGAGAACGTCATTACTTACATCCTTTCTCTTCAGAACAGCTGTATGCTTTTCTGATTCTTCTTGTGTTTCCTGTCCGCTTCACTAATCTCCCGATAATTCCATTTTGCCGCAGTATTCTGAGTCACCAGCTCTGCTGTTCTCTCATTACCATGCGGCACAGTTACAGGATTCTTTTATGAAAACTATAAGCGGAAGTAAAAACACCGCAATCGTCTACACGACCTCCAACCGGGATACAATGATTGACAGCTATGCCGTCAGTCAGATTGAAAACCTGTGTTCACTTGATGTTCTTAAAAACTCCAAAATTCGTATTATGCCGGATGTCCACGCCGGAAAAGTCTGTCCTATAGGCTTTACAGCCACTCTACAAAACGGGATTATGCCGATATTAATAGGAATTGATATCGGTTGCGGTATCAGCATTATGAGGATTACCCGAGGCAGGCCTGACTGGAACAGGCTTGATTCCGTCATCAGAGAACAGATTCCTTCTGGTTCATCTATACGGCAGAAAATCTCAGTTTTTGCCAAAGACTTCGGATACAACGCTCTCGTCTGCAGCAGACATATCCGGAAACAGAAGGCGGAACTTTCTCTCGGTACGCTCGGTGGCGGCAATCACTTCATTGAAGTTGACGAATGTGACGGCGAACTGTTTCTCAGTGTACACAGCGGCAGCCGTCATTTAGGCAAAGAAGTGTTTGAACACTACACGTCGGCAGGCCAGAAAATTCTCCGGGAACAGGGAATCAATGTTCCGTATGAGCTTACCTGGATTGAAGGTAAACTGATGGAGGACTACCTTAATGATGTTTCCATAACGCAGAATTTCGCCCGGCTCAACCGGGAAATAATTCTGAATGAAATAATGAAAGGGATGAAATGGAAAGGTGAACTGCTACTGTCATGCTGCCACAATTACATAGATTTCGATCCGGAAGTCATTGCAACACTGGGATCCCCGGTAATTCGGAAGGGAGCCATTTCAGCTAAAGCCGGAGAGACTGTTGCCATTCCCGTCAATATGAGAGACGGCATCATTATAGCTGAAGGCCTCGGCAACACTGAGTGGAACTGTTCGGCGCCACATGGTTCCGGAAGAATTTTAAAACGCACGGAGGTAAAAAATCATATCACCTTGAGCAGTTTTAAAAAGCAGATGCAAGGCATATACACCGGATGCATAAGTTCAGCAACCCTTGACGAGGCTCCGGACGCCTACAGGGGAATACAGGAGATAGCGGAGGCTATCGGAGAAACTGTAAGGATAACAAAGATTCTGCGTCCGGTATACAGCTATAAGGCCGGAGCCGAAAACTAACACGGAAGGTAATAAAATATGCTTATTCAAATCAGTTCCGGTCAGGGACCGGCGGAATGCGAACTTGCTGTAGCCATGTTCGTTGAAAGTATTATGACGGAATTCAAAGGTCTCACTCTGGTTGAGTCCAGGTCAGGACGGAATAAAAACTGTCTCTGTTCGGCAACTCTCAGAACCGATGATGATCTCTCATTTCTTGTAGGAAGTGTCCTCTGGATATGCAGAAGTCCCTTCAGGCCGAACCACAAAAGAAAAAACTGGTTCATCGATGTGAGTGTTATTCCGGAAACGGTACAGATTCCTAAAGACGGAGCAATCCGCTTTGAAAGATTCCATGCCGGCGGTAACGGAGGACAGAACGTTAACAAGGTGGAAACCGGTGTAAGACTTACGCATATTCCAACCGGTATCGTGGTGACCTCTACTGCCGAAAGGACTCAGGAGCTTAACCGCAGGGATGCCATGAAAAAACTCGAGATACAGTTGAATCAGCGTCAGTCTGAAGCGGAAGCCAACCAGAAAAACAAGGCCTGGATAGTTCACTACAGGCTTCAGAGAGGTAATCCCGTGAGATCTTATCAAGGAAGGGAATTCAAACGGATAAAATAGTTTCCTTATAGCATAACCTCCGGTGTTATATCCCAGGCAGCGTAAAAAACGCTGATGCTCCACTGTAGTCATAGGCTAAGTGCGAAAACAGAGACATAAAAACGGGCTGTGTAATTAACACCGTCCGTTTTTTTGAAGCAGTTGCCGGCAGCATTCATACCTGCCCGGCAAAAGCCGGCCACAGCATCCTCTGACCGGTACTATTTCCTGATAATAAGCGTTAAGTTATCCGGCATCTTTGCTGCTAAGGCAGACAGCCATATGGTAATCCTCACGTTTCTTGACACTCAGAGAGAACATGAGACAGGCGGTACTATGTCCTTTTTCAAGCATATGGAAGTCAACAAACATCTGAATTCCGGTTCGGGAATCCTGAAGCAACGCCTCACGATCAAGAGCCTTTTTAACCTTTTCCCGTTGCTTACCATCAGTTATTTTAGCCAGAAAAAGAGACTCCACATCGACGAAGAAATCTTCACCTTCCCTGCTGACGGCATACCCGCCGGAATTGTCAACGGCCAGTTCAATATACCTGCAGGAAACCATATCAATATAGTATATGTTCTTCAAACCATTTTGGACATCAGAACCCAGGGCATCATAATCCTTTTTAAATGCCGGAACGATTTCAACATGTCTGCCCCTGCGTTCAGTCAGGAATCTGTTGAATTCTTCTGCCGGAACAGGTTTGGAGAAATAATACCCCTGAACATATTCACAACCCATTGCTTTCAGAGACAGCATCTGATCCTCGGTCTCAACACCCTCAGCAATAACGGAAAGATTCAGGTATTCGGCAATCTCCAGAATAATCTCCAGCAGACGGACATCCTTTTTCTGATTGGCAAAGGCATTGCGTACCAGACTCATATCAAGTTTCAGTGCATCTATGGATATATTGGTCAGCATCCCCAGTGATGAATAACCGGTACCGAAATCATCCATCTCAATACGGAATCCCCTGCCGTCATCCCGCAGATCTTTTGCGGTTGACACCACCTGTACAGAATCATCTGCATAGGCTGACTCCGTAATCTCGAGAACCAGGTCATCAGTTGAAAGTTTGTTATCCCGCAGAATATCCATAAAAATACCTTTAAGATTAGGCGTCAGCATATCTATACGGGAAACGTTTACGGAAACCGGAACAGAATAACCGAATTCATTCTTCCAGGCTCTTATCTGGGCTCCTACTTCTCGCCACACGTACTTATCCAGTTCGATTATGAGTCCACATTCCTCCAGAAGAGGAATGAATACGACCGGACTTATCATCCCCATCTCGGGATGAATCCATCTCACCAGAGCCTCGGCACTGTAAAGGATAGGATTATCAAAGCGGATGTCAAATTTTGGCTGATAAAACACCTTGAAATCCCTGTTATCTATAGACTTATGAAAATCCTCCAGCAGTCTTTCCTTGTTGACTACGGTCTGATGCATTTCAGCATTATATACACCGATGAAATTTAAAAAGCCGTTCTTAACGCTGTTTGCCGCCATAATAGCCCGGTCAAAACGTTGCTCCACCTCAAGATTTCTATCAACATTAGGATATATCCCCATGCGCAGCCATACTCTGCCGGCAGTGAGATTTGCTGCGCCGTTCATAACGGATATTTTCTCAAAAAATTCACTGTAGCTGTCCTGATGCTGGCAGTACAGAAGGAAGACGTCTGACTCCTTGCGGCAGCATACGGCACTTATTTCACCTGAGTACTCTCTTATCTTGGAGCCGACAATCTTCAGAACACCATCACCGTATTTTCTACCGTGACGCTCGTTAATCATATGAAAGTGATTAATGTCCACAACCAGGGCATCCATGGAATAATCTTCGTAATGTTTGTCAAACATCCGGACATAACGTTTGAAGTACTCGAAGTTATAAAGACCTGTGATACTGTCACGTTCTGTATTCTTGATGGTATCACGATCTTCATAAAGCTCGATGCACTTGGTTATACGTGCCAGAATTATTTCCTTTGCCGGATAAGGCTTCTGCAGATAGTCAACAGCTCCAAGATTAAGACACTCCACTTCAGTCCCCTGCTCGGCGGTAAGCACAATAACCGGAATTCTGCTGTATTCACTGTTATTAGTCATCTTACGCAAAACATCAATACCGCTCATTTTCGGCAGTTGGAGATCCAGCAGAACCATAGCTATAACCTCGCTATACTGCTGAATCTTTTTAAGAGCCTCAATACCGTCCTCGGCATAGAGCAGTTCATAACTGTCCTGCAGCATATTCCCGAGAATTTTCCGGTTGATAAGTTCATCATCAACTATCAGAATATACTTTTTAATGCTGATAGCAGCAAGTTCACTGTCCCGTTTATTTTCAGCATCAGCATCGGCATCGTCATCATTGAGTAATCCTGCAAGGAGCTTTTTATTCTCATACATCATGTCATTGGCACGGATGAACACTTCATTAACGCTTACATCCACATTAGGCACATAGTCGGATAATCCTCCGGCAACTACCACTCCGCCGTTTTTAATATGAGTAACCGATCTGCTGTAGATTCTGCTCATCAGATTCTTGCGCTCATTGTAGTCACTGCCTACCAGTATCAGTACAAATACATCACTGTTAACTCTGTATATCGTGCTGTGTTTAAATATGGAGGACAACATTAAACAGGCATTTCTGACATATTCATCACCAGCCTTTCTGCCGAGACTTGCCAGTATTTTCTTCATATTGCATATATTGAATACCGCCAGTGAAAAAGCCCCCAGTGCGCCGTCCTGAAGAGACTGATCAAGTTTTGCCTCCCGCTTTATATAAGCCTTCTTACTCATTGCTCCGGATACCGGATCGGTATGAGCCATCATATTAGAGTGACGTGAACGGGCCGTCATATATATATGATTGACCATCATTATTACGAAGGCTGTGATAAACATAGCTATGGCCAGCGCCACCGATCTTGTACCGTTATTCTCCAGCCCGTTGATCTTATCTTTGATAAAACTGCTGACATTCCCCTTACCGGCAAATTCTTTCAGGTAATCATCAATCTGCTGAAAAATTATGTTGTTGTGCGAAAGGATATTCTGCCACATCCACACCATATCGATAAGAAGAGCAAATGACAGCAATGCCACCCACGCAAAATGGGTACTGCCGAAAATATTCTCCCGGTCGTGACGGAGGACATAATGAAAATAAAGGAATCCTAAAATACTCCATATCATAAATACAAGATAGGTTTCCTTATTCATACTGCCTATATAGAATAAATCTGGCAGTATAAGATACATTCCTAGCCACATCATCACCGCAAGGCTGAGAGCACCGGTTACCTTTTCGATTATGTCACCACGTTCCTCCGCCTTTTTAAGGGTGGCTGCCGATACCATGCCATAGACGATAATGGCACCGATATTCATCACGTCGATAATCCACTCCATGGCGGTTCTGCCAAGGAAAGGTATCAGAATGGAAACAACAGCAATAAAACGGATGGCGTTCATTGGTACTTTTCTGCTGTTCAGATCCGTAAAACATGAAGGCAGAACCTGATTACGTGAAGCTGAATAAAAAATCCGGCTCAAAGCAAAAAACGTACCTATAAGAGTGGTGAACACAATACAGAACTGTGATAGCAGGAGCAACCCTAAACCGGCGTTACCGAGATAATGATGTACAGCATAAAAAGCCGGCAGTGATTCAATTCCAGATAAATTACCGAGATCTTTTATATATTCCACCCATGAGGAATATCTCTCAGGATAGGCAGTAACCGACATCAGTATTGCTGATATGTAAAGCAGACTGATAGTCACTGTCGCAATTACCATTATTTTAAAAATTTTCTGTTTCGGAAAACTATATTCAGATGAGGCATGGGACACACTCTCAAAACCGACAAAAGCCCACGGTGCCACAAAAGCGACTGAAATAATCTGTCCGAATACTCCCGAATCAGGTATAAAAGCAGGTTCTAGCGACCTGTCTATACCGCCTGTTGATGCCAAAAAACATACAAGAAGCCCCACAGTAAACAGTATGGTCAGGGAAATCATGGCGGTAACACACACCTTAAGACCTCTGAGACTCAGGAGAGCAGCTGCCACAATGAAGATGATACTGAAAAGAGCCTCTCCAAAGTAGACTTCATGTCCGAATACGGAATAAAGCTGCCAGAACTTCAGGGCATCGCCGGTAAAGGTATTTACCAGCATAGGCATTGATGTGGCCCCTGCCCACAGCATAACAAAATAAATCAGGGATAAAAACCAACCGGTAAGATAACCGCAGTCATTCCCGAATATCTCCCGGCAGAAGCTGTACGTTCCCCCTAACTTGGGATAGATCTGAATCAGATATGCATAGTTACGACAGACAAGCAGAATGTACAGAGTTCCCAGAATTACTCCGAGTACACTGCCCCACGATCCTGCCTTATCAAGATAAATATTACTGGTGGCAACAAGAGTGCTCCAGCCTATGCCGGTACCGGTACAGAATGCCCATACCCCAACCCCTGAAAAATCAGTATTTTGCCTGTTTTGAATAGATGCTCCCATATTGTATCCGCTTTAATCAACTGTTTATTATGTATCACCGTAAAACAGCCAGGTAATATTCACAACTGGAACATGTCCGTTATCATCTTTACTCTGCAATATTCTGAGTATACTTATTTTTGTATACTTATTTTTGTATATTTATTTTTGTATATTTATTTAATATATTTTTCCTTTATTATTTTTATCCGTTTTTATAATTTATTGTCTGCTATTTATATCCGGCAGCCGTCTTTTCCCTGTTTTCCTGCCATTCCAAATGCAGAGCCAGAAAATTACCATAAAAACAGATGACAGCATTAAAATCTAAAAAGAGCATAAGGCTGTTATTAAACTATTCAACAGTCCGTCTATCATATTTATTATTTCTACACTTAAAATTTTAAAACTTAACTATAGAAAAGAAAAAAAGATATACCGCCTATAAAAATATTCAATAAACCACAACAATTATAAAACACATAAATAATTTATTATCTAGCAAATGCCTCAAAATTGCTCAATAATCACTCTATACCGACACCCAATTAAATAAAAAAAAACCGGCATCACAAAATGCCGGAATTGTTTTTTGTATATAACAGTATCTGATGATTTTTATGTCTGTACCTGCAATGACAGAGAACAGCATCCGGAAAAACCTCCGGCATCAGATCAGACTGACTGAAGATTAAGCCAGCTGCTTGTCGAGTTCTGCGCTTACTTCAGCAACCTTCATTGTACCGTCAACCTTAACGAACTTGCATTCGTTCTTGGCAGCCTTGGCGCTGTAGAAGGCGACTAAAGGTTCAGTCTGTGAATGATAAACATTCAGACGGCTGCGTACTGTAGCTTCTTCGTCGTCCTTGCGGATAACCAGATCTTCACCGGTAATATCATCCTTTCCTTCAACCTTTGGCGGATTGAATACAACGTGATATGTACGGCCGGAAGCAAGGTGAACACGACGACCGCTCATACGCTTAACGATTTCTTCATCAGGTACGCAGATTTCAACAACAGCATCAATACTGATGTTATTAGCGTCAAGAGCTTCAGCCTGAGGGATGGTACGAGGGAAACCGTCAAGAAGGAAACCGTTGGCACAGTCAGCCTGGGCTACTCTGTCCTTAACCAGTCCGATGATGATATCATCAGAAACCAGCTGGCCCTTGTCCATTACTTCCTTAGCCTTGAGACCTAAAGGAGTACCGGCCTTGATAGCGGCACGCAGCATGTCACCGGTAGAAATCTGGGGAATACCGAATTTCTGCATTAAAAACTGAGCCTGAGTTCCCTTACCGGCACCTGGTGCACCTAAAAGAATGATACGCATGAATTTATCCTGTCTTAAAAAAATTAAATAAAGCAGATGGAAAAACCATCACTGAACCGGAATAATTATAAGCAAAACAGCCATATCCCACAAGTTTTTTGACAGCCGTTCCAAACTGCCGGAACAACCGCTTTACATCTGCCGGCCGGTCGGCCGGATAACAACAAAAGGCAATATGACAACACATACTGCCTTTTCATTTTTCTATCCGCGTTAAATCCCGGATTTAACGCCTGAATCCTAACCTAACAGCAGACTGTTAACCAGCTTGATGTAGGCTACAGGATCCTTAAGACCGCGCTGATCCGCCAGAAGCGCCTGATCCAGAACGAGTTCACACCAGTTCTTGAATCTGCCTTCATCGGCTTCAGCGCTGAGCTTCTTGATGATTTCATGATCCGGATTGATTTCCAGAACATACTTCTCTTCAGGAAGCTTCTGACCTGAAGCTTCGAGAAGCTTACGCATCTGAGCGGTAAACATACCGTTGTCATTGCAGATTACACAGCTTGGAGTATCAACCAGACGAGAGGATACCTTGACTTCACTTACAGATTCACCGAGAGCGTTCTTGATACGTTCCAGTAAATCCTTGTTTTCATTAGTCTTGGCTTCCTGTTCTTCCTTTTCAGCCTTATCTTCAAGCTCGCCTAAATCAAGGTCTGATGAACATACGTTAATGAACTTCTTTTCCTTGTATTCACTAACCTGGTTCATTACCCATTCATCAACGCGTTCCCACATCAGAAGAACTTCAACCCCCTTCTTCTTGAGGTTTTCGATGTACGGACTTGAAGCAGCTGCATTGTATGATTCAGCAACAATGTAGTAGATGTTCTTCTGCTTTTCAGGCATACGGGAAATATAGTCTGCCAGAGAAACATTCTGCTCGCTGTTATCATTTGCGGTAGAAGCGAATCTGATTAAATCAAAGATTTCATCGCGGTTTTCGTAATCCTCAACCAGACCTTCCTTCAGTACATTGCCGAACTGGCTCCAGAAAGTGGTGTACTTGGACTTGTCTTCATCCTTGGCAAGCTTGGCGATCATCTGTAAAGCTTTCTTGGTGCAGGCCTTCTTTAACTGGCTGCTTACCTTGTTGCTCTGAAGAATTTCACGGGAAACGTTAAGAGGTAAATCATTTGAATCAAGAACACCCTTAATGAAACGCAGATAACCAGGCATGAACTGATCAGCGTCATCCATAATGAATACTCTCTGTACATAAAGCTTCAGACCGTGCTTCTGTTCTCTGTTGAACAGATCAAACGGAGCGCGCTTAGGTACGTACATCAGACTGGTATATTCCTGTGAACCTTCAACGTGATTATGAGTCCAGGTTAAAGGATCTTCGTAGTCATGAGATATGTGCTTGTAGAATTCCTTGTATTCATCCTCAGTGATTTCACTAGGATTCTTGGTCCACAGAGCCTTGGCATCATTAATCTGCTTCCATTCGGTGTACTCAGCCTCCTGAGAATCCTCACCTTCCTTCTTTTCAGGCTTAACAGTTTCAAGCATCTGAACAGGAACACTGATATGATCTGAGTACTTGCTGATATTTGAACGCAGAGTCCAGTCTTCCAGGAATTCTGATTCATCGTCACGGAGACTTAAAATGATATCAGTACCGCGTGATGATTTTGTAGTAGAACTTACTTCGTATTCACCGCTGCCGTCAGATACCCAGCATACAGCATCCTGAGCTTCGGACTTATATGAACGGCTGACTACGGTAACCTTGTCGGCAACAACAAATGCTGAATAGAAACCTACACCGAACTGACCGATAAGCTGGGAATCCTTTACCTGATCACCGGTAAGGTTCTTAAAGAATTCAGCGGTACCTGACTTGGCGATAGTACCGAGATGAGCAATAGCTTCATCCTTAGTCATACCGATACCGTTATCAGAAATGGTAAGAGTCTTGGCATCCTTATCGGCGGAAATACGGATACGGAATTCCGGATCATCACCTAAAACTTCAGGATGTTCCAAAGAAATAAAACGGAGTTTATCAATAGCATCAGACGCATTGGAAACCAGTTCTCTTAAAAATACGTCTTTATTTGAATATAAACTGTTGGCTAAAAGATTTAATAATTGCTTAACTTCTGTTTGAAAGCCGTGCTTTTCAACTTCGCTCATATTATCCTCTTTACGATTTAATATAATTTATAATTTACCCAAAAAATCATTCTCTTTTACTGAAAAAAACAGCTCATCTGCATGTTTTCTCTTCAATAACAGAAAAACCTTTCAAATTTCTATGAGAGTACATAAGGTTTAATCTGACAATTTCAAGAAAAAATACCAAAAAAACCATAAGATAATAATAAAGGTATTGTAAAGACTGATTCCTGCGGGATAGGGTAAATCCGGTAATGAGTTACGTACAGGTCCGGAACATGATGTGATTTCAGGCCTGCCGGCATAATTTGAAAACCGCTGTCTGCGGAGTGCACAGCGGTAACTTACAGATTCTTTGTGATAAAAAATTACAGCGGGCTTCTTCCGGCAAGAGATTTCATTATGGTGGAGCCGTCAATTGATTCAAGCTCCCCGCCAACCGGAATACCTCTGGCGATTCTTGTGGCGGTGACGTTTCTTCTTGAGGCGATATGGGCTATGTAATGGGCCGTGGTATCACCTTCAACTGTAGGGTTGGTCGCCAGAATTATCTCGTGATAGTCACCTGTATCAAGCATTGATGTCAGCTGATCCAGCCCTAGTTCAGCCGGTCCGATCCCGTCTATAGGTGAAAGATGACCGTGCAGCACAAAGAACGTGCCTTCAAACTCGCCGGTCTGTTCAATTGCCAGCACATCAGCCGGACTCTCAACTACACAGAGAATACCGGTTGCCAGCCTTTTCTGACTGGAGCATATGCTGCAGACTGCGCCGTCATCACTGTATGAATGACATTTGGGACAGTAGCTTACCCGGCTCATAGCCTCATTTAAAGTCTCCCCGAGTTTAACCGCTCCTTCACGATTGTGATCCAGCAGATAAAAGGCTATTCTCTGAGCTGTTCTCGGCCCTACCCCGGGCATCACCTGCAAATCGCTAATTAATCTTTCTACAAGAGGACTGAATTTCATAAAAAAAACCGCCAAACTACTGCCGGAAAAACAACCGCCGCTGCCTGAAACCGTATCCCGGACAACAGTTTAATGCTTCCATGCATAAAAAAACAAAACGGCACGCCGCCCCGGGATAATTCCGGATGACGGCATACCGTGCACTAAAAGAACCCTTTAATAAATTAGAACGGGAACTTGAATCCTGGAGGTAAAGGCACACCATTGGTTACCTGTTCCATGCGCTTGGCTGAATATTCAGCCAGCTGACGGTTGGCATCATTTACAGCAGCAACAATGAGATCTTCACACATTTCCTTGTCATCACCGAATGCAGAATCTGCAATTTCAATTTTGAGAAGCTGGTGAGTACCCTTCATGCGAACCTTAACCATACCGCCGCCTGAAACGCCCTCAACTTCGTGTGCTTCTATATCAGCCTGAGCTGATTTCATACGTTCCTGAACCAACTGAGCCTGCTTAAGCATGTTACCCATATCAGCTAATTTACCCAAACCACCGAACATATTAAATCCCTTCCATCTCTAAGATTATTGTTATTGATTATTGATAATCCGACTGCCGGAATATCCTGATTAAATTAATATCAACTCACTATTATGCAATTTTTTCCTTATCTGTCAAATTATCTGTCGTCTTATACTACTGTTATCACTAAATTTGCATTCAGAAACACAATTCAGTCTAAATTATAAACAAGTCA
>OMYE01000095.1 GCA_900315145.1 uncultured Pseudomonadota bacterium
TAATTTTGAATTGTAACTATTTATTACGGTTGTATTAACCGGTAGCAGGTGTACAATAATTGCATGATAAACGTCAGTACTTTCAGTGATTAATCAGGTGTCGATTCAACATGGGCAGAAAATTTAGCATAGATGACTATTCAAAAGAAAAGCTGAACAGAGCTAAGATGTATGAAACAGTTAAAAAAACAAATATTTGGGAGCGTAATAAGCCCATATTCATGCTGTGTCCCCACTGTCATAAACAAATAGATTTCTTTAGTTATTTCGATGTATTACCCGATTATTCCTATACGAGTATGATTGGTAAAAAGATTGGAGCTGAACTCAGGTGCTGCCGGCATTGCGGTGAGATTTACCTTGATCCACGCTACAGAGAGGAAGCTCTCGGGGGCATACGTTTAATCGGCATAAGGGAATATAACATTGTTGCAACGGTTCTTATGGTATGTGTTATTCCGATATTGATATTTTTAGCCCTATTTGCCGTATTCACCACATATTCAGAAATTAATTGGAGTAGTATTTTTATCTCTTTTATTCTCAGCATTCTGTGCGTTATTTATCTGGCTGCCTATACGATGTTAGGAGGCCCCTCTGTTGTGCTGCAGACAGTCAATCACTGGTTTAACAAGGGAACTGATTTGAAAAAATCCGAAAAACGGCTGCAGAACATCGACTATCTTAAAGCTTTGGATAGAATTGGAAGGCCCCTGCCGGAAAAATATAAAGAAATCATCAGTAGAGGAGATATAAAAGATAGTACTTCTGATGCAGCAGATAATTTTTCGGAGAAGACATCACCAAAAATATCCAGCCTTATAAACGGTTGCTGTTCATACTGCGGGGGGATTATTAAAGAGCCTGAAGCATACAGCCGGTTCGACCGCCCTATCACCAGATGTCCAAAATGCCATCTTTTTTTGTACGATTCAAAAAAGGTGGAACTTGCGGCATTTCCACAATCCAGATGGCAGGACATCTATAATAATACTTCTGAAGAAATAAACTCGCTACGTAAGAAAACATTGAACTTTATCTTTGTATTATGTCCTATGGTTTTTATTCTAACTGTTCTGGTGGTTTTGCCACAGTACTTTTTGTACACATGTCCTGAAAATCCGGCAGAACGCTCTACATTTATGCAGATTATATCTGATCCTAAAACTGCTGAAGAAATTCTTATGGCTCTAGTTTTATTTACCTGTGTTGACAGTTTTATTATTTATTTTTTATATTGCAAACTTGCAGTTCTGAATAGTGCCATTAAATCTCATAATAAAAGTTTTGATGAGGTTGTCAGTGAATCAGAAAAACGTCTTAAAAATTCTGATTATGCTGAAATCGTGAGAAAGGCAATTAGAGAATATAATACGGAACAGGATAAGTGAAAGAATACGGATTATCCTTTCAGCTCAGCAGCCGTTTTTACTTTTTAAGAGGAGGAGTCCGGTTGCTGTTACTTAATTTCACCTGTTCAAGTCCTGTAAAGGCACAGTCTAAAGATGTTACTCTGTCGGAAAAAATAATCTGGGCGCTGAATTCCTTTAAAGGTGATATATTGTTTGCCATAACGAACGGATTGTATTTATTTCTGTAGTGCTGATACTCTTCAGCAGATTCATCAGGATTCCTGCATCGGGTAAACTCATAACTGATGGTAATGGATTTAAATTTATTGCTGACAATACCATTTACAATTTCAGGTGTGATATCGGTATATTCATTGAGTACCGGGTTCAGATTGATATCATCTTTTGAGGACAGAAGTTTAATGGCGCAGTATGCTGCTCCGAAAAATGAAATAATTATCTGCGCTGATACTGCCAGTACTAGAAATCTGAGAGAGATTCTTTTAATTAGCAGGCTGAATTTGTTTCCATTACCCATTTTACTTTAGTTTTTCTGTAATAATTATTCAAACCGGTTTGTGTATCCGAGAGCGGTATATATCCTGTTACCAGCGAGAAATTTCTGCTTAAGCCTATCAAGGAAGCGCCTAAAGGAATGCTTTAATGACAGGCATACTTTAACAAAAAGTTCTGAAAAAGTTAAGGGGATTTGCAGCTTTATGATTTCTGCAAGTCCCCTTTTATTCTCTATTTCTGATAACAATCAGGCAGATACCGGTATTACCTCATTTTATTCATCGTCATGACGAATTTCCCATTTTCTCAGGGCAACAATGAGTTTTTCCCGACTGTTCATTGTCACTTTGACAATTTTCAGAACTACTTTAATATAATCATCATCATATTTCATGCGGTACCTTATCTGGAAGAATCCAAGGTTTTTAATCTGATTCAAAATATTGTCATATTGAAGGCTTTCTTTATAGAATTCATAATCTTCAGGATGAACTATCTGCTTCCCGTTCATTATGGCTATATTAAAGAAATCATCCCCCTCCTTATTAAAACCGAATGATTCAAACCATGGAGAGGTGGAATATTCGAGATAATGTAAATCTTTAAGATCGACATAATAGAGACAGATGTAATCCTGAGACAGAGCCATAATACCGGTCAGTGTATCAATCTGTTTCTGGTTATTCTCCTGACGTTTGATTTCCTTTATCTGAGAGTCGACAATGCTAATGCCGATGATAATGCAGTTTCTTCCCGGAATTCTGGTGATTTTCATGGATACAAACACCGGTTCACCTTTTTCAATCTGTCTGTATGTCAGATTGAAATTCCCCTCATTATCAAGATTTCTGGTAATGTTTTCCTTGGTAAATACCTCCTTAAAGATATGCCGGTCTTCTTTGTATATTTCGGAAACAAAATACTCGTTAATTGACTTGAAGAAATTATCGCCGTGACGTTCAATAGCCAGCCATCCTCCCCCCACAGGTGATGTATATTCTATAAAACTGTCATTATTTAAATCAACATAAAAGATACGGTAATAATCCGCTGCCAGTGCACGGGCAATTGTTTCATAGGTGGTGCGATCATTAGGTGCGGAAACGGAAAGAACCCCATGAATAACAGCCTGATATCCGGTAACAGGATTAGAAGCAATTTTTCTGGCGAAAAGGCGAATTATTGAACCATTAGCTAAAACTTCGTCATAAAACGAACTGACACCTGTTTCACAACATATAGACACCACATTATGTTTGAATAAATCATCATTTTTAATGAAAACAGAACCTTCAATGTTCAGATCTATGGAATAGTAGCGCTTTATAAAATCTCTGGCTGCCTGATTACTTCTGAGAAGATAACCTACATCCCCTCTTATCTCGAAAACAGCCATTGGCAGTGAATTGTATGAACTGAGATTCTCTCTGTTCTGAGCACCGGATATTACGGTCAGATTATTGAGATTTATCCTGCTTATTGTTTCATAGTATTCAGATGTTTCAGGGATTTCAAAACCTATCTGTCTGCCATGTTTGTATCTTGATACAATTTCTTCAAACGGAATAGGCTTGCAGAAATAATATCCCTGTAGCTTGGAACATCCGATATCAAGAAGGAACTGTCGCTGGTGTTCGGTTTCTACACCTTCACAGATGGTATCAACGCCGAGAGATGTCGCAAGATTCATAAGCTCAGTAAGAATAATCTTCCCTTCCTTGCCTTCATCAAGCTTTCTCATGAAGCTCATGTCAAATTTAATCAGATCGAATCTGATATTCTGGAGTACGTTAAGAGATGAGTAGCCGCTGCCGAAGTCATCCATCCACACAGAGAAACCCAGTTTCTGGAATCTTTCCACCTGTTCCTTCATATAGGTAAAGTTCTTTCCGATGATACTTTCGGTAATTTCAATGGTTATCATATTTCTCGGAAAACCTGAATCATCTACCCTTCTTCTTATTTCCTCTACAATGTCGCAGCTGTCAAAATCGGCACGTGACAGATTGATGGACTGAGGAACAACGTGAAGATTGAATTCTTTCTGTTTCTGCATTTTCTCCAGAACCTGTTCAAGAATGAACAGATCCAGTTTGTAAATAAGCTCTGCCTCCTCCAGAACAGGAATAAAATCAGCCGGAGACATAAAACCGTTTACCGGATCGATCCAGCGAGCCAGCGCCTCCTCATCACATACTTTGCTGTTTACGGCTCTTACTATTGGCTGGTAATAAACCTGAATCCACTTTTCTTTAATTGCTCTGTCAAGATTGGTGACGATATATTCTCTTTTGGTAAACTTATCGAGTAAATCCTGATTGTAGTAGTTGAATGTCGATTCATGAATCTTTCTTATGGCGTTACAGGCGAATTTGGCTTTGTCACAGGCGGAACTTGTAGGTTCATTCTGTTTGGTTATTGAATATATACCAGCGGCAACCGGCAGTGATACACCGAAGTTGAGTGATTTGGTGTTTTCAAAAATATTAGCCAGAATTTCTTCGAGATTTTCATCAACGGTACTGACCACAAAATGATCTGAGCCTACGCGACAGCACTGATCCTTATTGAAATAGTATGTCAGTATCTTGGCAAAAGCTTTCAGGAGATTGTCCCCTGAGGCTACCCCGTTGTCCTGATTGTAGTATCTCATGCCCCGGAGATTGAAAAATATAATTACCGGTTTGCGGTTTTTACTGAGTATGTCATCTTTCCATTTGTCGGTATGCTCAAAGAAATAAGTCATGTTTGGCAGGCCAGTGAGAACGTCATAACCATTAGCCTTCATGAAGTTCTCTCTCTGGAGAGCTGAGCTAAGCAGTCTGTTGAGCTTGGTGTTCAGTTCTTCAAATGGCTCAGAATAGATACCTTCATCGGTATACCATATATGAATTAAAACAGTTCCGTCCGGGGCGGTTACCTTTTTCCCCTGGGAATGGATCATTTTATAGTCTCGTGTGCTATTGTTTCTGGAACGGTAGACTATGTCATATTTTTCATCATGAACAATAAAATTGTACGTCTCTCCTTCCACCTTGGCGAGATCGTCAGGATGAACGTAAAGATACATCGTATTATTCTGAATGAGATCTCGTTTTGCCGATTCTTTTGAGTTGTACCCGAAAAGATTAACAAACCCCTCTGAAAGAGCAAGCGGAATAACCTTGTTGTCATATTGAAAAACTGCGTATGGCTGCTGGATACTTTCCAGCATCATTTTTTCCTGTTCTGAAAACTTATATGTGGTCATAGGCCCGGTCCTGTAGGTTTTCGCTTTTACATATTTAAATGCTTACGCAAAATTCGGATACTATTATTTTACATACTACGGCGGCTACGATGTTATCCGTTTGTTCCGCTAGTGTGAATATATATATTATGCTGATTTTTTACACATTCTAACTATAAAGCTATCATGATATTGAAGCAAAAAATGTGTTGACTGTAGATATTCAATTAACTTGATAATAAAAAAATCCAAAATTTGCATAACATCAAATTTTATTGTACGTTTTTTTATATTACTGTTACGTAAATGTTATTACGTAAAATCGCTCTTATGATGTTTTTCCTATGTATTCCGTCTTCTTAAATCATTTTTTAACGCTATTTGTCATGATATACAGGTTTATAATAATTTTATATATTTCTAGCCATAATGTGAGTTTTGAAATAAAGTGTGAAAAATATACTGTTTAATAGTGTTTGTGTTTTATACATGGTTACGCATATACTGTAGATATGTTTCCATTAGATAAATAAATCGAGATAAATATGAAATATGTAAAATTCGGAACTAATGAAAGCCAGGCATCAGAAATTATTCTGGGGCTTATGCGTATATCATCCATGAATGCAGGTGAAGTCGAATATCTTGTTGATTCTGCACTGGCACAGGGTATTAATTTTCTGGATACAGCCGACTGCTATGCCAACGGCTATTGTGAAACCCTGCTGGGCGAAGTACTGCAGAAGAGACCAGATTTACGCCAGAAGGTGCTGATTCAGTCTAAATGCGGTATCAGAGTTGATCCTGACTTCGTCTGGTATGATTTTTCCAAAGAGCATATTCTCAATTCTGTAGATGGTATTTTGTCTAGATTAAAAACAGATCATCTCGATAGTCTGCTCCTTCACAGACCGGATGCTCTTATGGAGGCTGACGAAATAGCAGAAGCATTCAACAGGCTTCATGAACAGGGTAAGGTTTTGAATTTCGGGGTAAGCAATCAGAATCCGATGATGATGGAAAAGCTGCGCAGAAGTGTGTCATTCCCGCTTGCTGCAAATCAGATTCAGTTAAGCTGTGCCTTCAGCCCTACTATCACATCCGGCTTTACCGTTAACATGTACTGGGACGGAGCTGTCATGCGCGACGGTGGTATTCTGGAATACTGTCAGATGAATGATATAGCTGTACAGAGCTGGTCATCACTTCAGTACGGTTTCTTTGACGGTGTGTTTATAGGCTCAGACAAGTATCCGGAGCTTAACAGTGTTCTGAACCGCATTGCTGCTGAAAAGAATGTATCCGCTACGGCTGTAGCCCTCGCCTGGATCCTCAGATATCCGGCAAAGATGCAGGCCGTTATCGGTACTACCAGAGTAGACAGGGTTGTCGAAGCAGCAAAAGCCAGTGATATTGAACTCAGTCGCAAGGAATGGTACGAGATTTATATCAAGGCCGGAAACAGACTGCCTTAATCATTCGGGGCTTTCCGGGATTTCCCGGAAAAGCCCCTTTCCTGTCTTAATTAACTTAAGGATATCATTCTTTATATTTTTTTATGTTTGGAGAACATGCCCGGGATTTCGGTTTATCCGGCAGTTCTGACTATCAGTCTTATCAGAACCTCATCCTATCAGTTTCAGAGAATGCGTAAATATTCCAGTCTTTGTTTGATTTTAAGCTTCCACACAGAACCCTTCTTTTGAATTTTGTCTTTATTACCCGGTCAAGTCTGTCATGTCGATTAAGCCGGTTTTTATTGTTGTAAAATAAGACTCTGCTCAATTTCTTCTTTTGGCTTCTTTAAGGTTAAATCACCTGTGACTGAAAAAATTCTGTGTCATGACAGAAATTACAGAAGATGACAACTGTTAATGATAATTTCTGTATGTATAGATTCTTTAGTACGGATACATGAACGCATTCCTTGTACCGTCAGGATCCCCGGGATTCCATGAATCGATTGACTGAATAAAAGACTCTGCTTCCCAGAACATCCCGTACATATCCATAACACCGGATGTGTTCCATTCGGCAAGAGACTGATTAAAGGTTTTGGCTCCGTAAAACATTTCTCCCATATCCGTGACAGAGGATACATCCCATTTGCCTAATGGCATATTGAACGATTCAGCACA
>OMYE01000091.1 GCA_900315145.1 uncultured Pseudomonadota bacterium
GAAAAAATCCTCGGCACATTTGGAGTTACAGTATTTCTGAATATCAGAGCCGTCCTCCATATATTCCACCAGAGAGTTTTTAAACAGAAGCAGATGACGCTGGTATTTTCTTGATTCTGACTTCTGCAGCTCATCCCTGAACAAACGATCGACACTTGATTTCTGCTGATCTTTAAGAATATTGTTAAAAAACACATCAAGTTTATAGATGGTCTCATCAATATGTCTTCTCTTTTTGAAATGGATATCACAAATGAAGCACCCGGCAACGATGATTATCACCAGAATACCGGCACCTGCTATTAAATAACTGTTATTTTCCAGCAAACCGTCAAATATCATTTACTGCTTCTCCACAACTTTATTAGGTAACCGGATTCATCAGGTAACCGGGAAATCAAAGAATAATAGCGCAATATATAACCAGATATCCCCTGATTCAGCCTTGACACCTGCCGGACTGCCGGCGGTATTTTCTGGCTGAGGGCATATGACTTCTGCTGCATCCTCAATTCCTGCAGTCCTCAGTTCAGTATCTTCGCAATCCCCGGCTGATATTTCTTCAGTGTCGCCGGTATCAGATCCGGAAGAAACAGCGGAAGCTGCAGAAATATCTCCTGTTCCCCGGACTTCCTCACGGCTGTCTGATGTAATACCGGTCCCGGCTCCGTCATCAGCATAATTCAGAGAGGATTCATCTCCTTCAGGAAGGAGCACTTCATATTTTCCACCTTCGGCAAGGTTGAATTCATATTTATCATGAAGTACCGGCAGATCATCTGTTGTAAATGTCCCTGCGCTTCTTACGGCCCGTGCGAAGGGCCTTGCATCAGCCATAAACTCTAATCTGAAGACCTGATTCCGCAAATTGTTAAGATACTGAATTATCCGGGAATTAATGGTGAACCTTATTTCCCCGGTGTTTTTCCGGTACGGATACAGAGGTTGCATCTCAAAGAGATTCTTATCGGCATTCCACGTACAGTTTTCATCAAGATAATCTCCTGATGTATTCATGATAAAAAAAGTAAAACGTTCCACCTCACTGTCAAAGGTGTAGGTGAATCTTCCTCTGTCATCTAACTGAATATTCTTCATGATCATCAGTTCCGTCCTTTAAAAACCGGGACGGCTTTCCCGAAACCGTCCTTCGTACAGCCGGCATCTTCCGTCAGCCGGAATAATCCTCGTAAAATTCAAATTTTCTGATAAGCCGCCCCAGTTCCTCATTCAGTTCATAGCTTATGCCGTAGGCATTCTGACCCAGTGAGGTTTTTATCTCACCAAGGAACTGTTTAATCCAGCAGGAACAGAATATAACTGCAGGACTCTCCGGTTTTTCAGAAAGAACCGGCATATCGCTGTCATCAAGTTTCTTTAATGCAAAAATATCCTTTTTACCGAAATAGGTGACAGTATCAGAAATCAGCAGTTTAACCGCCCTGATCATAATCCGGACTATATCCTCCTTCTTATTGTTTCTGATGCTTATCTCCTCCTCTTTCTGTAGCAGTTTATCCTTTAAACCGGTTCTGTTGCCGAATAGAATCAGTTCCTTGGCTATAAACATCAGGTGACTCTTGACCGGCTGAAGATTCTCCTCAAGCTCTATATCATTAATGCGTTCAAGACGTTCTATCCACTTGTAGTAAACCTGCTCACCGAATTTCAGACGGGTCATGCGCACAGGTGTTCCTCCGGAGGATATTACGCCATCCTCCGGCAGGGAAACCTGACTGTTCGATGCATCGTCTGAAAATGACAGTACACTATCCCAGGCTTCATCATCAAAGGAGGAGATACTGCTTAGTTCACTCATCATGCTTTCCGGCTGTCCGGAGGAACCGGATCCACGGCCGTTATCATCAGCCCCGTCTTTCGTGTCTTCATTATCATCATCGATAATCAGATCCGCATTCATGTAGAGATCCTTGATGACATGATCCGGCAGATTAAAGAGATTCAGCACATCACCCCACATTTTCCGGATAATCGTGTAATCAACACCAACAAAGTTAACCAGTTTCTTAAACTGTTTCATCTTCTTATCAGATTCCTTCTTGTCATCTGAATCCTTGTACCAGCTGTCCACAGAGCTTCTGCCCTTAATGCAGTAATCACTGAGTCTGTCTCTGATAGCCTTCTCCCTGATGGAATCAATATCCAGACTGTCAATATAGCTGCATATTCTCTCCATACCGCCGTCACGGGCCATCACCGCATTCCAGGTTTCCTCCGGTTCATTGATGTACTTCTGAATATCCGCATCCTCAATGAACTCCCGGCGCATTTTCTCCACAGCCTCACGATGCTTTTCAGCAATGCCATGTTCTATACCGTCATCACAGTCAAAAACCACCGACTGTCTTAGCCCTGGCTTTCTCACCAGGAATATATTCCGGAAAGGTATTTCATTATCCCCGGTTCCGTCCCAGTTTTTAAACCACGATTCATTGCCGAATTTTTCCAGAACCGCCTGATAAAGGAGACCGGATTTTCCGAAGGAGTAGCTGTTTTTATCTATGTATTCACTGATACGCTTATCGAATTTGGTGAGAGCATAAATAAGCCCGGGGGCATGTTCACCGCGTATCTTCGGCGTCTTTCCCTGAGTGGAGTTAATCCAGCGGCTCACCACCTCCTCCATTTTGGTATTTATCTGATTGTCGGAGGAGGCGCAGAAAATCAGGCTGTTCACCTCCAGATTCTCCGTATACTTTTCAAAAAGGTATGCTACTTTGCCGCGCAGGAAGACACTAGCCTCAGTGGTACGGGTATCATCACCGGAACTGTCACTTAAAGAGCCGATGGAAAGACGTCCGCGGTATCCCGGAAAATCAAGCAGATCCATCTTGTTAATGATATTCCGTTCGGGATTTTTAATTACCAGAGTTATTTCGGCAGTAAGAGCGGCAAGCTCGGCCAGACTTATTTCACTGCTGACATTCCGTTCATTAACCACAGTGCACATATAATCGTAATCGTCATGTGCCGACAGTCTGTTGATGGCATCAACATTGATAATAGAGCCGCCGGGGGCGTTTCTGTCGATAATCAGCTTATCGGTACCGGCATAAACAAACTCACTGTCCCCGGGATTAAGTCCGGTAAGAGCCTTGGTAAGCTTTTTATAAAGTTCCGTAAGCTTCTGCTGGCGGGCACCGCCCCATAACAGTGAAAAGAAAGCGGCCCGCTCATTTATATCCAGATAAATCACCTTTTTTCTGGCGAGACGCCAGTATGTGGCCCCAAGCTTTTCATAGAGTGGCCGGTTGATACCGGAAATATACTCATCCAGAGAGAAAATTTCATCGAAGGAGATTCTTTCCGTCCTGTCCTTCGGCAGAGTTTTAGCGGAAAAAATGTTTAAGGTCTCATTTATCTCCTTTTCATTAACATCGCGGTTTCCGGATGTCTTAAAGTCATTATTGAAGGAGTTGACAATGATTTTAATGATTTCATTCTCCTGCAGAAGCTGGAGTCTTACCGGATAGTCCTCATTGATTATGGAAAACTTTTTGGTAGTGAATCTGGTAACCAGACCGGTTGATTCCTTGCCGCCGCCGGAAGGATTGATCTTTTCAATAAAATCATATTCCCTGCCGCCTATTTCCGTTATCAGTCTGCCGCCGCGGTCTGAGGCAATGGTCGATACCAGAAAAGATTTCCCTACCTGTGATTCCCCGAAAAGTCCTATACCCGCATTATTACTGCAGATTTTTTTCATTCTCTTGGAAACAGCCCGGATCTCATCCATGGTATCGTAAATACTTTCGGCTGAACTTTTAATGCCGGCCACACTGCGGGAAACTCTGGTCACCCACTGTTTGGTGTTATCGGCATTCTTTTCCACGTCAATCCACGCGTCTTTTAAAGAATTTATATTACCCATTTATCAATATCCCGTTGTCTAGCCAATACGAATCATCCTTCAGGCCGCGATAAGGTATGGTCCTCAGGGTTAATTTGATATCATTCTCATTCATATCTATATCCCGTGAGCTGACTCTGGTCTTGGACGTATTTATTACCAGTCTGGCGGATACATTTTTGATCTTTCCGTCATTCTCATCCTGCTCAATATCCCTGTCGAGTACCACCTCGACAATGGCATTGGCATCAGCATTCATTTGCTGGGAGAGACTTTCCTCAAAATCCAGCCGGTAGAGAATGGTAGCCGGCCACCTTTCCAGATTCATGGATCTGTAGCCTAAATTAAGCGAACCGGATGTTCTGAACGATCCTTCCGGCTTATAGTGAATATCATCAAAATTCATATCACGGTAGTAGACATCAGCATTAGCGAGATGCTCGCATTTTGAATCCAGCTTCCCCATGTATTTGATACATGATCTGGTTTCAATGGCCAGAGCCTTGAAATTAAAATCAATTTTACTTTTGGCAGCCAGATTACAGATCATCGCGCCTACTGCAGCAGTAGTCTTTGGATCATCAATCACCCCGTGATGATTTCTGAACGGATACCAGTTGTTAACATGGTAGTCATGCATTGACAGCACCCTGTCGGCGGCAATCGGCACGCTGTTGCGGAAACAGGAAACAATGCCCGGCAGCTTAGAAGGACGACCGGTAAGCAGCACAATATCACAGTCATAGGCGGCTATCGCCTCGGCGAGGTATGAAAACGCCTTGACACAGATATCAAAATGACTGCATGTGGAGAACAGGCCGTGCAGCTCTTTAAAATTAACATGAAGAATGGTATCCATAACTGAAAAATCCGGATCATTGAAAATCTGCCGGAATTCATCATCAAGATAATCCAGTACCCTTTCCGGAATATTAATCTGTTTACCGCCATCCTGCAGAATATCCCTGAAGGTCTTGCTGTCGACATTATACTGACTGAAATCATGGCTGAAGTAATGCTCGTAGGCTTCAATAATCTTGAGAGCCAGAGGTTCCATCACCTGCAGGGTGAAGATTTTTCTTAAATTGCACTTCTGAACGGTAAGTTCAGCATTATCACCCAGTTTTCTGGCAAGAATACTGTTTATTTCCTCATCGCTGAGCCTGTGTGATTTTAAAAACTGTTTAATGGACGGTATGACATATCTGGAGATAATATCGAAAAGCAAATCATCTCCGGCTATCTTGAAGCTTTCCCGGAAACGCTGCTGCGGCACCAGGGCGTCACCGTTTTCATTAAGATGGAAGTCGTTGACTACAAAGTCAGTGGTACCTCCTCCGATATCCACGGTGGCAACGGTAATCCGTTCACCGTCATGTTTAAGAGACGTTTCTCTTATAAAATCCGCAATACAGCCGTTGTAGTTGAAGGTTACCTCGTTGTAAAGGTACACCACCTGACCGCAGACGGCCTCATCCCACTGAATCTTGATATCGGGAAGCGCCGGCCAGATTTTTTCAAGACGCTTCTTGACGTCTTCACTGGTATTATCAAAAAGATTAACGTATCCTCCCTTGTCATCATCCCAGCCCATAGCTTTCCAGTAAATGCCTACAGCAGAACGGGCGCAGTTCTCATATATTTCCTTTTCCTGAACCGGCATCCCCGGAGGAAAGGTCAGAATAATATTACGCAGATAACGGCTGGCATTGGCATTTTTCATCCGTCTTCTCTGGCGGACACTGTTAATCTGACAGAATGTCTGGGCAATAATCTCATTAATCAGAAATGTCATCAGTGATTTACGGGAATATCTGGTTTCAAAAGCCGCCAGAGCATTATCCGTAAAAAACAGAGCATTGCCCTCATCATCAAAAAAATTGGCAATCGGACTGACTATAGCCTTAGGTGTTCCGGTGACATCCGGACGAAGAGAGATGTTTTTATACCACTGCATGGTCTGCGGTTTATTATCCCACAGATAACGCTTCGGACTTGAGAGACCGGTAAGATTCTCTCCTCCGTCAAGATGGAAGGACAGCTTCTGAGCCTCGTATCCGACGCGTACCATTGAAGCCCAGTTGAACCTACCCCAGCCTAAATCACTGCATTTATCATCTGAAAATGACGGATCGGCAAATTCCACTCTGCTCGGGAAAGCCTCGGTATATATGCAGGTCGGATCAGTAAGATCTCTGATTTCAATCTGATACTTTCCGGCAAAATTCTCCACCTCAGTGCTTTCCGTTATCAGCGCGCATGTACGGGAGTTCCCCACATCAATCACAACATCAGCCGCTATGGACCCGGCTCTGCTGTATTCCTGGATTCTTATATCAGGAATGGTGATGATGTGCTTATCCAGCAACACTTCCATAATGTTGAAATAATACCCGAGACAGTACAGATTGGCTTTTTCCTTAACCAGCCTCTCGTTACTGTACTCCTCTTTCAATGCATGAATATTCCAGATATTCTCGATACATTTTCCAACTTTCTCCAGACTGACAAATTCATTGATATCCATGAAATTATTACAGAATGAGAATACTGCGCCGTTTCTGACTTCATCCTTATCTGGACAGGTATAAAACCCTTCTTCAGTAAGCAGCTTTTTTTCATCAACGGTGGTATCCACGGCAATTACCAGATGATAGCATTCAGCCTTTTCATTATCAGGAACGTTCATGCGTCTGAAATATGCCTTGGCCCAGCTTACAGGACCGCGGGCATAGCTTCTGTCTCCGTCAATTCTTTTTAAAACCGGTACCGGAAACCATCGTCCCTCATAGGCTCTCAAAGCATCTTCCAAACTTATGTTGAAGAAACCGCCGTTCTGAGAAACATCCTCACCGGTCATCATGTTTCTGAACTTGGATTTATTGATGTCACTTAATTCAGCATACTGCTCCTTGGAACAGAGATGCTTCAGCTTTTTCATTTTTTCCAGACCTGCATCCGTCCGGATATAGGTTCCTCTGGCAACCCGATCTCTTACCTCATCATCGGTTAAGTCAATTTTAAAATCCAGGAACTGAATTCCTGAATTTTCCACCAGAGGAGGAATATCCTTGTTTTTAATAAACATTTCTTCATCTTTGTTCATATAATTCCCCAAAAGAATAATGAATGTTACGATTGCAACGGGGTTCAGTCGCCTGATTCACATATATATCCGGAAATATTCATAAGAATAATCGATGAGACTGCCTGTGAGAAAATCCCGGACTTTTTTACACAAATGACTGAAGGGAAATATCACACACTTCCGGAACTGTATTTTCCATGGAGTTAAAGTACCGGGAACCAAACTTTATAATTTAAACCTGAAAGCTGTATCCTTCCAGATAAAAAAAACGGTGCAATCGGCAGGATCTATCAGTAAACATGAGCCGTAGAATTAATGGAATAAATTCCCTAGGTACAATATTAGAAAAATAAGAGTTAAGAATGTATACCGAAAAAACAATACTTTGACAGACAATATAAATTTTTAACCTTTTTATCGAAAATAGCTATAACTATCACATTTTAAAAAAAGCCGGAGGGATCCGCCGGCTTTAGTGGAATACTGTTTTGAGCAGAGACTACATCCTACATAGAGTCAAATTTTACCTTAATGCCGTATTCCTCATAGCTTGCCACACAATCTCGCATCCTGTCATTGCAGGTAATACTGTTACCGACG
>OMYE01000122.1 GCA_900315145.1 uncultured Pseudomonadota bacterium
AGATATTACATGATCCCGGCTGAAACGCCTGAATCTGACAGGTGATTTCCTCAGGTTTCTTTTGTTACAGCAAAAATATAGATCTCTGAGACAGGCTTTCTTTCGAAGATGTAAATTTAAAAATGAGGACTCTAAAAATTAAATTGAATCTGAAGGTTCAGTTTGTCTGTCTGGTCCGGGTATAATGAATTTTTCTGATATAATCGATAGAGCATAAATGCTGTGCTTAAAATTGTTTTGGAAACAAAGCATAATCAGCTTTTTTAGATTATTTTATAAAGATATTATATGGGATTAAGATTTTAGAAGAAAGCGTAATGAAGTTTAAATTATGCATCAGAAAGATAAGTACCAAGGCTGAAAAACACTTATGGCTCTGCATAGGATTATAGAATTATAGAATTTTATAGTCTTTCCTGTTCTCAGCGATTACATTCTAACCCTAAAATTTTCAAATATGACTGTCAGAATGGTTCCCGGAGTTATGCTGCCGTAACATAAAAGATAGTGATTACCTGAAAATTCGTTTAAAAATGCTAAATAACGTAATAGTCATTATGTTATGATGATTATAACGATATTTAAAAAGAGGTGTACTATGGGCGGAATTTTTTTAAATCCTGAAGGAAACAATGCTTTTACGGAAATCTTAAACAACCGTATCAGCAAAGTTTTTGTAGATAAAACAGGATTTATTGGAGAAACTATAGACAGACTTGATTCGGATTCAAAGCTGATAGCTTTTACCCGGCCTCGCAGATTCGGAAAAACTATAATGGCCAGAATGCTGGCTTCATATTATTCAAAAAGTGTCGACAGTATGGAGATGTTTTCAAATCTGAAAATATCGGCCTATAAAGGCAAGAAGTTGATTGATAACAAGGAAACTGAAGTCACGTATAAAACCTACATCAATAAGTTTGATGTTATTTACATTGACATGAATACGGTTGATACCAAGTATCTTACCTATGTAAAAGGTGAACAGGTTAAGAATGTGGCTGACATTGTTGATTTCCTTGAGTATCAGATTATCAGTGAATTAAAAGATTATCCCCTTTTTTTATCGATACTTGAAGAGGCTCAAACTGGTAATACAGGCCTTGCCGATGCACTGTCTAAAATACATAAATCTTTAGGTATTACGTTTGTTCTGATTATGGATGAATGGGATCTGGTTTATCGTGAATACCGTGATGATGGCAAACTACAGAAAAAATTTATAGATTTGTTAAGAGGATTGTTTAAATCGTCAGATTCTTTGGAAAGTTTTTCTTTAGTATATCTCACTGGAATACTGCCGATAAAAAAATATAATTCCCAGTCAGCTCTCAATAATTTCGATGAATACAACATGCTGACACCTGGAGGTTTTGCTCCGTATTTCGGTTTTACCAAGAATGAAGTAGATCTTATATGCGAGCAGAGAGTGTGTTCTTTATCCAGATCCGTTCTTAAGGATTGGTACGACGGATATAAAATCAGAATGTCTATAGAGGATAAAGTATCTAAAAAGAGGAATGTAGTAGATCTTGATATTTACAATCCAAATTCCGTATGTAAGGCAGTAAACAGAAATGAATGCACAAATTATTGGAGTGGTACATCGTCAAATGAAGAAGTTATTCGTTTGATAAACATGAACTTCAGAGGAATTAAGACTGATATTACAAAATTGATAGACGGTATTAGAGTACCATTCAATTCAAACAATTTCCAGAATGATATGGTATCAATAAAGGATAAGAATGATATTCTTAGCCTTCTTGTGTGTCTTGGATACTTAGGATGTATCGAGAAGAATAACGGCTCAAAGCTTGCTTATATTCCAAATCAGGAAATAAGACAGACATTGTTATCTATCGTAAAAGGACAGAAATGGAGCAGACGTACGGAAATTGTGAGACGCTCGGAAGCATTGCTTAATTCCATCATAAAAAAACAGGATGGCGGGAAAGTTGCTGAAATAATCCAGAATATACATAATTCCTCTGCTGTATCACTTCTTGATTACAACAGTGAAGAATCATTGACTTATTGTGTTATGACTGCTTTACAGTGGTCAACTATGGATATATACGACAGCCACAGAGAGGAACAGGCTGGAAAGGGAAGAATTGATCTGGTGTATGTTCCGGAGTACGATGAATATCCTTTAATCATTATTGAGTTTAAATATGGTAAGTCAGCAGAAGAAGCCATAGAGCAGATTAAAAAACAGAAATACTACAGGCGTTATACAGAACGTTACAGAAAAATAATACTTGTTGGAATTAACTACAGTAAAACCACCAAAGAGCATCAGTGTCTGATTGAAAGTCTTGATAAATAGAAAACAGACTATGTACAGTCTGTAGATATTTTACCGTTATTAACCCCAGAGTAACAGGGCCTGCAGTCGTCAGATAATTCATGATTGGTACAGGGATATATAGCCGAAATTACAGAAGTGATGCCGGTATCATTTTGTCTGGCTTTCTTTAGGATTTACTTAAATTGGCTGAAGTTACGGCCAGTAATATCCGGCACAGAACAGGCATTTCAAACAGAGTTTCATAATTTAAATGACACTACGGCCGGTTCTCTTTTTCACATAATGATTAAGAAGCATATAATCCTGATATACAAACTGAATTATGTTGTTACCATCCAGCCAGTGGTGAGGAAGAGAGGAATTTTGAGATAATAATCTGCAATGAAATGATATCTTTTTCAGAAGGGGAAAAATTAAAGATTTGATCGGGGAGATTTTGAAGAAATTGTCTAACAATTACATCCTTTAATTGCCGGACAATAATAGTTTTAAAACATTATGCAATGTTATTAAGCGAGTCTAAATATCCTTGTTATCGCCTTAACAGTAAATATTATTCTTAACGTATGAGATTTTAGAGAAGTTAAGTTAATGTATTTACCTAAATATTTAGAAGAGTTTAACAATAAGTCCTTTTATTGTCCTAAAACTACATTGAATGCCTTGCCTTTAACTGTGACAAGTTTCTGGTTAGGGAACAGAATGTTTGAACCGTCACCAAATACGATAATAATGTCGTAGTTAGTAGTGTTTGACCACTTTTCTGAATTTTTGAAGGTAGCCATGCTGCCGTTATGCAGACAGTTATCTGCGTTTGCTAAAATGTTGTCGCCAAGAGTATCTTCATTGGTAGGCTTGATGTAAACTTCACAAATGTCCTTATTGAAGCGGTTAGTGATTTTAACAGAATCGTCACTCATTTTTACAGATTCGTTGCTGGCGAAAGCAGTGCCGAATAAAGCAAAAACAAGGAATGCCAATACTTTATTTATTTTCATTTCAAATTATCCGTTATGTTGTTATTTCAAAAAAATATAAAACGATCGATTTATAGTGAGATTTTAACAAATTGTTTACAATGACTAACAATAATCTCGCCACGGTTCACGATTATATATGTCATTTTGGATTATGAAAGACTTGTTTTTTATACGTATACAAATAAAAACGAACAAATTATACCAAATATATAGATTTCTCTAAAAAAGTCTTTAAATTTTTGAATCTGTATAAAATTTTTAAAATTCTTATAAATAAATCTCTTGATTTTTTGATTACTTTGTAAACTGTATTTTTAATGTAAAGACAGATCACTCTTCCTGAATAACCAGTTCGGCACTGGCATAGGCTTTTATCGGATTATGTGACTCATCAAACTCAGTGGTATAGATTACTTTAAACGGAACCCTGCCGGCTGTCAGGGGCATAATCATTTCCAGTCTTTCCACGCCCTCGGCAATCTGCCGGTGCCAGTCACGGTAGAGATCGGCATAATCTGCCGGAATAATACCCAGTTCAATTACGGGTTCAGGGTAGTTTTTTAAAAGCGGAGGCATGCCGAGGTCACGCATGCAGCGGAAGCACGGACGCATTTCCCTGGTGGCCACGGTATACTCCCAGGCGTATATGTTGGCATGATCGAAAGAAGCCTTTAAGATGTTCTCTGATGTGAAAAGCTTATTGAACATCAGCTTTTCATTGGTAATGTTTCGAATCATGACATAGAAAAGGTACTTGTTGTCCATTTCACCGATAAGCTGCATGGAACTGCGGATACACAGTCTGGTTTCACCGCAGCACTTGGAGATAATTCTTCTCCATACTTCGCATTCCTGTTCCTCTTTTGAGGATATAGCTTTGTTCAATGTATCATGATACAGTTTTATATCATCCTCATTATCAAACCATTTGAAGGGATCGTGGGTCAGTATTTCCTTTTCACTCAGATTCATGCCGAGTTCACGCAGATATTTCTTATTGATGCGCAGAATTTCCGATTTTCCGGAAGGGCAGTACAGAAAGATGGCGGCTCCGCCTACATAGTTACTGAATATCAAGGTCTCAAGTGATTCCGGGCTCCAGAATCTGCCGACATCCAGAGTATTAATGAATTTGCTCGGTCCCTGAATCGGCAGATAGTTGCTTTTGAGAGCCAGCTGGTGATATTCCTCAGCAGGCAGCGGTTTGGAATAGCAGTATCCCTGAATGATTTCGCAGCCGATACTGAGCATATAGTCCGCCTGCTCCATGGTTTCTACACCTTCGGCAATTACCGGGGTGTTCAGCCATTTGGCCATATTAATTACCGAACTGATAATGATACCGCCACGGCCGCCTATATGTCCGCGGAGAAACTTGATATCGAGCTTCAGAATATCCACCTCAAGGTCCTTAAGAACGTTCAGGGAGGAATAACCGCAGCCGAAATCGTCCATTTCCACAATGTATCCCAGTTTATGGAAATAGTTGATGATTTCGATAGCATGTTCGGAGCCACCTAAAACCGCAGATGATTCTGTTATTTCTGCCCGGAGGTACTGTACCGGAACGTTGTAGCGTTTGCGGATCTCCTCCATGGAATCTATATAGCCCGGGATCATCAGATCTTCACGGGAGATATTGAATGAAAGGGGGAAGGTGAATGAATCTTTATCGAGACAGTTTTTCTGGTACTCACAGACTCTTTCAAAAACATAGAGATCGAGTTTCGGGATAATCTTGGCATCTTCAAATACCGGTATGAAATCCATCGGAGACTGCATACCGTGTTCAGGATGAATCCATCTGCTGAATGTATATGACAAACTGCTTTTCAGTAAGAGCTGTATCAAGGCAGTTGAGCATTTCTTCTTTTGTCATTCTCATAGATTCATCCCTCAATATGCTGTTTAATTTGTAATTTTTCAGTGGCTTGTTCATCTGTTTCCGGCGGTGGAACATGGTACGAAGTTATTCCTTAGAAAAAAGAATCACCGGGAACATCTGATGATATTTTATTATTATTATTCAATATTAATAGCATATATATAAAGACGGTTCTGTAAAAAGATTCAATTATAAAAATAAAATACATGTCAAAGTTTATTTTATGATGTTAAATTCAGGTTAATTCCGGTTGAGTCCGGTCGTGACATAAAGCATGTACTGCCTGTTTTCAGTACTTTTTTTATTAAGTGAACTGCAGTTAAAAAACAGCTTAAACAAAAAAAGGACCTTTTACAGAGTAAAAGGTCCTTTGACTTCACGATGAGCTTTAATCTTTACGTTTATCTGCGGTCGGCTTCGATAAGAATAACGTCACCTGTACCGGGTATGCTGACTGAACCGCCGCTTACGGTACCGCTGTTGCCGCTGTAAGCATCCACTACTGTTTCTCCCTCATCGAAGCAGTCTCCTGTATTTACAGTTGAGGCAGCCCCCAGATGAATAACCACGGTATTGTTTTCTATGCCTTCTTTTTCATTTGTGTATTTGCGGCACAGAGAACCGTCGGCAGTTTTGGTCTGGCTTCCGGCACCTACGGCAGGGTTACGGGACCTGAACTGACCAACTTTCTGCCAGTGAGCCAGAGTCTCATTTGATGAGAACGCGGTGCTGAGCGTATCGGCATTTGCAGCCCATTCAGCCTGATTTCCGATATTTTAATGGTGGGAATAAGAATTTCCGATAAATTTATATTTTTAATTTTATAAGTTTATTTATATAAGTTTTTTTACAATTAGGATCCAATTTTCTAATAATAATTGCTAGGTAATCATTATTTTGGGATAAAGGTATTGACAGCTTTCTATTGATTTTGTTTACTTTTAATCAGATGCTTTTTTCGGCGTGAGGATATTTTTTAACGGAGTGTCGCAGAAAATCTGCAATATCTGAAAACCCTCAACCTGTAGCATCAGGCCGGTTTCCCTGGAAATACGGCAGTAAGCAGTATGCAGATTCCGTTGCTATAGAAGTAATCAGAATGCTCTATCCGGTTCCTGTTGCTGTATATCTTCTGGAAGAGTGGAATAACAGGAGAACGATAACTATATGATTATTAATTTTCGTCGCATGGCACTGCTTGTAATTATTTGTTCTGCCATGACAGGATGTGCAAGTAAGGATTATGTGTACTGTCATGATTTATCCTATTCGGAATCCATGTACATGTACCTGAAAAAAGATCCTGATTATCAAAAGCAGCTTGAACTTATGGATGTGTACTTTAAAGAGGCGGAATCCTCAGGTAAGAAGGTTGCTCCGGGAGCATATGCTCATTATGCGCTTCTTAAATCCAAGGTGGGCAATAATGCAGAATCTGTGAAGTATTTAGAGATGGAGAAGGAGACTTTTCCTGATTCTGCTTTCTACATGAATCAGCTGCTGAACGATGCTAAGAATAAACAGCAGGTGAAGACAAATACTTCTCAGACCGTGAATCCGAATAAAGCTGCTTCCAAACAGGTCAGCAAGGGGGAATAATGAACATAAGAACTCTGATTATTGGGCTTGTAACGGTATTTACGCTTGCCGGCTGCTCCACTCAGGAACGTATGGATTATACAGATTTTACAAATTCAACTCCGCGTTCCATTCTGGTTGTTGTATCACAGGCAGATACTGAAGATGAAACCGCTGTTCCTTCTGTCATTTCTTCCGCCAGTCTGCCGTTGTCTGAGGCCGGTTATTACGTAATCCCCGTAACTTCGGCAAATGATACTCTTGTGCGTAACGGAGGACGTGATCCGGTCAGTATACGAAATATCCCTCATAAAAAGTTAAAGGAACTCTTCGGGGCAGATGCAGTAATGTATCTTACCATCAATGACTACAAGGCCTATTACATACTCCTTGACAGCTATTTCATGGTTTCGGTAACTGCAGAGCTTGTTGATTTATCAACCGGAAAAACCATCTGGAAGGAAACCTCGGAAGAGAGTAATGAGTCAGGATTACTGTTATCAACCGATATAGTTTCAACTTTGGTCAGTGCGCTAATAAGACACGGACTTAATGAACTCATGGATGTAGGTAATTATCTTTCCGTATCAAATTCCTACAATCTGTTTACTCCGGATAATTCCTACCTGACCAATCCTATACTCAACGGTCCGCATTCACCAAACTATCGCAAGGATAAGGTTTTAAGTGGTAAATAAACAATATTCCTGCGACAGTGAATGCTGTGGCAGGAAATTCTAAAACTATCGCAGAGAATCTTAAAAGTACCGGCTGTGACAGATAATGCTGTTCCGGTAGAGTTAATAAAGTTTAATTAAAAAGACAGAGGTATACAGATATTGCCGATGTCTTTTTTTTGTGTGTGTTTCTGTTCGTCTGGAACTTTTCAGGCAGATAGATAAAATCTTCCTGTCAGGTTGTCTTTATAGGATGTCTTTAAGGGTGGTCTTCGGGATTTTATGATGACGGGATTCAGGAAAGCCGTGGGATCACTCTGAATTAACTATCGCGACTTGTAAAGTTATCATTGAACAGTTAATGAAGAGTGAGTCAGCTTTAATAAAACCGGTGCTTTAATGAGTATCGATTTTGAAGCCTTACAAACCGGAGAGATTTTTATTTGGCAATCTGTTTGGTTGAAAAGTTTTCTGATGATCCGGTAACCGGGACTAATCCAGTACTTTTTTTTCTCTGAATAATTCAGCGGTGAACTTCTTTGAATCATCAGAGAATGCCTTCTCAGGTATTCTGTTGCAGTTAGAAATACTGGTAAAGGCAGGTATGTCATCAATCGTGGACTGGCCGGCATTATGCAGAATTTATCGAAAATCCTGTTGTTACTGATAATGATTCATCTGAGCTTTACAGGATGAATAAGAATATCCAGCGAACGATCTTACTTCTAAGGATCTTACGTTTGGGTAAAGACAGATCTTCTGAAAAAATGAATACTCAGAAGAATTTTTTTGGCATTCTGATTCAGAAAGTCTGTTCATTACACTGCCGAATGATGATTCCTGCTTAATATTCCGGAGAGACTGTTCCGGTTAGTAATGATTTTAAATTCAGAAAATCTGTTTTAGAGGAAAAGAATATAAGACTGGTTTTAAGTTTGATTCGCATACGAGTTAAGTTGGTTCTTTTGTAAGCAGCACTGTATGGTTAAGACGGATAGGATACAGGTCTGCAGCTCTAAATATGAGATATAAAGTTTGTTTTAAAAGATTATCTATATTATCAAAGTATATTTATTAGAGATATTATGATAATATAATGCAAATGGTTAATATGGAATAAATAAAAGATATACAGAGGAAATAAAAGATAATTTTCAAAAAGTTTTAGAATAAGGTTAGACCTAAGAAAAAATTTATCCGTTGTTCTGAGGAAGACTACATTAAGTATAAATTAGACTTCAACAGAGATATTTCTAATACTTTAGATTACGAGAAATTCTATACGGTTTTATTAGATCATGTTAAAGATAAAACTACTGATGAAAAGGTTTCTTTTTTATTGCCGTATGTTCCGTATTTAAGAGAAATATTGCAAAGAGGAAGTGCTGTTCTTGACAATGAAGATGCGTATGAACGATATCTCAAGAATGAGACTATAGCTTTTTTATTGGTTTATAGGTATGAACGCAACATATCCATACTTGATGATTTACGGATGGAACAGACCAGAGATTCTGTTGACGAATATAATGTTTTTTTGGCAAAAAAATATGAAGACATGGAAAGATTAAGAAAGCTTGCAGAAAAAATGGAATCATAATTAAAAGGAATCGAAAGTGAGAATCGTATCTTTTGTTATTCATACAGGAATGTAATTTCAGATTTAATCAGGGAAATTTTGGAGAAATAAAGATGAATAATGAGCTAGAAAATAACATTGGAATTCCAGAAGCGTTAGCTTATGAAAAAGAATACAAAACTCTTCTTGAGCAGGTCAAAGGAAAAAGTACATCGGAAAAAATAGATTTTCTTATTCCCTATATAGAGGAAATAAGAGACGGAATGGATTCATTAATTGCATGCGATGATTATGATGCTAC
>OMYE01000189.1 GCA_900315145.1 uncultured Pseudomonadota bacterium
CAACATATAATGGAGAAAGATTTTTAGAAGAGTCTATTGAAAGTATCCTAAAACAAACTTATAAAAATTTTGAACTCATTATAGTTAATGATGCTTCTACAGATGAAACGTTAACTATAGCTGAAAAATATAAAAATAGAGATAAAAGAATAAAAGTTATCACTAATGTTATTAATCAAAAATTACCTGAGAGTTTAAATATAGGATTTAGAGAAGCATGTGGAGAGTATTTCACTTGGACCTCTGATGATAATATTTTTAAAGACAATGCACTTGCTGTGTTAAACGATTATTTAGATAACCATACTAATTGCGATTTTGTTTCTAGTAATTTTGATTTTATTCGCGAAAATGGTAGTTTAAAAACAGATTCAATAATATCTTATCCTTCTAGAGAGTCATGGCACTTGGCATTTTACTGTAATATTGGAGCTTGTTTTTTATATAGAAGTTCGGTGGCAAAGATAGTAGGCGAATATGATAAAAATTTGTTTTGTGCTGAGGATTATGATTATTGGTGCAGATTTTCATTAGTTGGAAATATTTCATTCATTGATGATAATTTATACTCTTACAGAGTTCAGTCAAAAAGTTTATCAGCAACAAAAAAGAATTTAGTTTTGAGTAATACAATTAAGGTCACTCAAAAGTATATGGCTAAAATTCTCAAGCGTTATAAACTAGAATCACGAAAAATAAGTGATTGTTTATTAAAAAGATTTGCTTTTAACCAAAATAGTAAATTGTTATTACAATCTTTTAAATATAGCCTTTTTTATTCAATTAGTTATTGTATCCTAGGATTTGATTAAAAGTAACACTATATTGTTAAAATTCGCTAAAAGTTTGTGGTATAAGGCTCTGTAAAATGATATAATAGCACTATATAGTGCTACAAAGAATATCAGAGGTACAGAGAATGCCATTCATCCGGACTCAGAAACTCGTTTACAATGATGCAGGAAAGATTGTTTCCGGCTCAGCCGCAATAGTCGATGTTTCATATGTTGCATCTGCTGAGAAGTACAAATCAAAGCAGACGGTACGGGAGCGGCTTGGAAAGGTTATAGAAATGTATGGCAAGCGCAAGGGACTTTTTCAGTCTCCGACCAGAGGTCTTGTCATATACGATGCGGATACCGATTCTTTTTCAGATCAGGTTACCCGGGATGAACTGGATGCTCTCAGAGAAAAAGAAAACGCCAGGGTTAAAGATGATGTAACCACAGGAGAAACAGAAAGGAAGAATGAAGTAAAGACTGCAGCAGAGCAGATTGGAGATAATGAAAAGCACCTCAACGCAGTCAGTGACATATTTCCCGAATCAGACGTTCATACTGTTTTCGGTGATACATACCTGCTGATAGAGATAATGAAGAAAACCGGTATATGGAAGGTTATATCAGAAGTGTTTACGAATACAGCGGATAAACAGAGAATACTCTGCCATATACTCCATTGTCTGCTGAGAGACGGAAGCAAAATTTCCTGTGAAGATTTTGTAGCGAAGTCATTTGCAGTGTACTGTGTCAGTGATATTCCCCTGCACAGTCTTAAATCGGATACCAGGTATTTTACTGTGATGGGAGAAGACACAACGAAAATTGATTTCTTCACCTCATACGTAAAGTTTATCAGAGAGCAAAATGAAACGTTTGGTTCAGCCTGTTATGTTGATTCGACACCGCTGCCCAACGCTATTGATTCTCCTTTTAACGCCCTCTGTTCGCACGGTCTGGATGCAACGTCAGTTCAGATGCGTCTGGCGATGGTACTGGATGAATCCACTCTTTATCCTGTGTGGTATGACATCATTCCGGGAAATATTCTCGATATCAGTACTCTTACTACGGTGACCAAAGATGTTGAGATAAGTCTGGATATCAAACTGAACAGTTACACCCTGGATGCAGGCTACGCATCGAAGGAACTGATTCAAAACTTTGAAATGCAGAAGGAAGGTGAACCGATACCGGAAAAACGTTATCTTGTGCGTATGCCTGCAAAGAAAGGTTTTCCTCATAAGGAACTGTACAACGAAATGAAGGATTTTTTCTGGAAACCGAAATACTGCTTTCTGCGAAACGGACATGCCTATTTTGGAAAGGATGTCAGGAAAACTGTTTTTGATAAAGAAGTCCAGTGCTACGTGTTTGTAGACAAATACAATGCTCTCAAAGGACATACAAAATATATGTCGGATCATCCAGAGGAATACGAACAATTTTCCTTCAAAGAGCAGGCATGGCAGCAGGTAAAATACGGTTATTTTGTGCTGATGGGCAATTACAACAGGACACCGGCACAAATGCTGGATGACTATTTTGGCAGAACGCATATCGAATGTTTCTTCAAGAATACAAAGGAATATTTAAAGTTGTTGCCCCTTTGCAAATGGAAAGACAACACTGTCAGAGGGAAGATCCTCAGTGATGTTATTGTTGCAATTGTTAAACAGAAAATGATGCAGCTTCGTAAAAACACAACCCTGTCCATGAGTTCTGTTCTTGGCAAATGTCAGTCTCTGATGTGTATCAGAGATAAAAAGACGAACAAAGTTTTTGTTGAAAAACCTAACAGGCAGGTACGTGAGTGTTATGAGAATTTTGGAATACCTGTTCCTCAGGAGATAGATCTCAATTCTTATATCAGGCAATTATACGAGGCTTGATAACCATATACTTGAGATCTTTTTAAGAGGCACGATCCTCTGTGTC
>OMYE01000065.1 GCA_900315145.1 uncultured Pseudomonadota bacterium
TCCCTGTTGGGTATAGCAGGTGTATTCTGCTATGTCCTCAAGTACGCCATTTGGTGCGTATGTGAAAATATTAAGTTCAAAATAAGCTGTATCGTGGCTAAGTAAAGGGCTGAAACTGAATGTATATACACCAAGTCTGTGAATATAGTCGGATGGATTGATTTCAGGCATGTTTGAGATTACAGCCTTCATTTCGTCTTCATTTACAGCCTTGAATGTTTCCCACGGCTCACCTAATTTTGATTTTACGACAGCTTCAGTATCGTGATGTATGCTGAACTGATGAACTTCCTCTGTTGACAGGTGTGTACCTGCACATCCGGAGATAATTATGGATGATGCCAGTATGCATAGAGCTAGTGTTTTCTTCATGTTTTATCCTGATATTTAATAAAAAATCCGTGTATTTAACATAATATTTAAACTGTAAATCACATGTGGTTTACAGTATTGTATAACAAAAGTAAAATAATTGTTAGTATTTTTTTTATTTTTACAAAATCAATATATTTGTACAATATATTATAATTATATTTGAAATTATTATAATTCTTGGTTGTTTTGCATGAAGTGTTTTTCGTCCGTTTTCTTTTAGTCAGAGCTTTAACTGAACCATTGTCTTCTTTTTTTATTTTCTTAACTTTTCGGATAACATCACAGTGGGAGAAATTCTGTTTTTCTGGAAATTTGCAGAATATTTTGATTTATAACTCATTGGTTTCCTGATGGAGATGTATTTTTGATAGCATAGTGGTATGGTTAAGCTAAGTAAAAAATGTTTCAGCAGGCTGGTTTGATAGAGGAACAGGAGATGAACTAAATAAAGTGTTTTTTTCAGACAGAAACGAGAATACGGTCTATATTAATCATTTCAGCGGTCTGCTGGAGGTTGAGGGAACAGGAGATCTGGAGGCCGGAGATGCAGTGGTAACACCGAAGAGCAGAGACAGCTGGGCTGATGAATATGACACCCTGAGTATTAAAGAGAAAATCACGGAGATTAGAGAGGGATATCTGGAGAATTTCCGGAATATAAAGTGTCTTATCCTTAGCCGTTCCGTAACCGGTATAGCACTTTCTTCCGCCGATGCTCAAATGCTGCAGAGAAATAAGGTACTGATACGTGGCGAGTATAATACCTTTGCCGAGGAATTCAGCAGAAGGATGAGTCTTGCCTTCCTTCACTCTGATATTTTTCTGGCGGAAGTAAGTGATGAACGTGAGAGAGACTTAATTACCCTGCGGTTTCATGCAGATGCGGCTCCGGATATTCATCATAATATTTTTACCTCCGGAAGTTCAGCAGGGAGCTATGGAGGAGGCGAAGTGGCAAGTGAGCTGCCACGGAATTTTTATGTCGGCTGTACTATGGAGAAGTTTGTTAAGAATTTTTCTGCTGCTGCGCGTGAACAGCTGATGTCAAATGATATGCTGCGACGTTTTCTTGAGAATGCCAACAGGCGACACGGCAATAAGTAATACATTCAACCGTCTGAAGCTGAGAAAGCAGAATCGTCCTGATAACCTTCTGATTTCTGTATATTCCGGCGGCGGATTCTATAAAGGCTCTCATAATTACATTGTTGTTTCATTTTATTTCTATATGTTCCGGCAGTTGTACTGAACTGTATAATGTCGGGATGCCGGACTTTAAACTGTTTTTTTTACCTGCCTTCCCGGTTTATGAATACTTTCTGCTGAACTGTATTTAAACAGAACGGTGAAAAGACTCTGTATTAAATGACGACAGTAGAGAAGACAGGTATATTACTTTCTCAAAGTAATGCCTTTTTACGCAAAATAGAGTATAATTCTCACGGTTTTACAGGTTTTTTGGTTTTTCTGAAAAATTTCAGTAAACAGTCCCTGTCTAAGGTGGTTTACAGATGTCTTTCAGAAAATATAATTTTATGCAAAGTCAGGTAACCTTAAATCAAGGTATCTGGGAAAAATTCTTTATTGTGGTTTTTTAAATGCTTGATTCTAAATATCTTCGCGGCGAGATTGATTATGCCGCTACACGTTTAGCTACCCGTAACTTTAAATTAGATGTAGATAAATTGAATGGGTTGGAAGAGCAGCGTCGTGAGCTTCAGATTAAGACTCAGGATCTTCAAGCTAAGAGAAACAGCCTTTCCAAGTCTATCGGTATTGCCATCCAGAAGGGTGAAGACGTATCAGCCATCAAGGAACAGGTTAAAAAGATTGGTGAGGAACTGGTTGATGTTAAGGCTAAGCAGGATGCCGTTTTACAGGAAATCAATACCTATGCATTAACAGTACCTAATCTTCCTGATGAATCCGTACCGGTCGGCAAGGATGAATCAGAAAATGTAGTGGTTCGTGTTGTCGGTACTCCGAGAGTATTCGATTTTGAACCGAAGGATCATGTTGCTCTCGGTGAAGGTCTGGGTGAACTTGATTTTGATAATGCCAGAAAGATTTCCGGTGCCCGTTTTGCCCTGATGAGAGGTCCTATTGCCAGACTTCACCGTGCTCTTGCCCAGTTTATGCTTGATCTGCATACTGAAAAGCACGGCTATTCTGAATGCTATGTTCCTTATCTGGTTAATCATGATTCTCTTTACGGTACCGGTCAGTTACCTAAGTTTGCCGAGGATTTGTTCCACACCTCTCTTGATGGTAATGCCGACGGTGACAATGTAAACCGTAAGTTCTGCCTGATTCCTACAGCTGAGGTTCCTTTAACCAATATTGTCCGTGATACCATTCTTGATATCAAGGATCTGCCTTTAAAGGTTACAGCTCATACTCCTTGCTTTAGATCTGAAGCAGGTTCCGCCGGCCGTGATACCCGCGGTCTTATCAGAATGCATCAGTTTGACAAGGTGGAGATGGTTCAGGTTGTTCATCCTGATCATTCATGGGAAGCTCTTGAACAGCTAACCTCTGACGCTGAAGATGTATTGAAGCAGCTTAATCTGCCGTACAGAGTAATGGCTCTCAGTACCGGCGATATGGGATTCAGCTCAGCCAAGACCTATGATCTTGAAGTATGGATTCCGGCTCAGAACACTTATAGAGAAATCTCTTCATGTTCTAACTGTACTGATTTCCAGGCAAGAAGAATGCAGGCCAGATTCAGAGATGTTGACGGTAAGACCAGACTGGTTCACACCTTGAACGGCTCAGGTCTTGCAGTAGGTCGCTGTCTTGTTGCTGTAATGGAAAACTATCAGCAGGCTGATGGTTCAATAGTTGTACCTGAAGTTTTAAGAAAGTACATGAACGGTCTGGAAGTTATCAAGGCTAAGTAATCTCTACAAGAAGAGATTCTTCTGAATGTGTAGTGCCCCCGAAAGTTGAACAAACTTCGGGGGTTATTTTTATGAAAAAATCTTGTCTTTTTTCTTATTTGTTTTGTATAATAAAATTTATATAAGATAGTAATGAATTATGACAATATTTATTTTTATGTGAATATAAATAATTATATATTTTAAGAAATAAACAGATTATAATTTATTAGATTGTTTATACATAAGTTTGGGAAATTTATCCGGTAATGATTAAGACTTTATTATCTGTACGTTATTCTGATGGTGGCAAATCCTATGGCTCTCTGGGTTATCAGGCGGGCATGGAGTGGCTTTGGTATCTTCAGAACGGCGGAGAATATCGGGATTTCCATACTTTCAGGTATAAATAACTCCCGGATTTATCACAAAAACCGCTTGTTCTGCTGATGTGGAACAGGCGTTTTTTTTATGCCTTTTTTTTGGAAAAATAACTGCGGTTTTTAATAAAAAAATGAAAAGAGTGATGACAGTTCCGCAGTATGGAAGAACACAAAAGCTGTCAGTATAAGGCAGAAATTGAATTCTGCCCTGATATAGAGGAACTGAAAATATGTTTGAAATAAAAGGAAAGATGAATACGGCGGTGTGCTTCGCCTCATTAGTTGAAGACGAGGCTGTTGCACAGATTCGTAGAATGTGCGACTACGATTTTACCGCCGGATCCAAGGTTCGCATTATGCCTGATGTACATGCCGGAAAAGGATGCACCATCGGAACAACCATGACCGTTATTGACCGGGCCGTTCCTAATGTGGTCGGTGTTGATATCGGATGCGGAATGTATACCGTAAATCTCGGGCGAAAGGAAATTGACTTTGCTGAATTTGACCGGGCGGCACATCAGATCCCTTCAGGAACAGCTATCTGGAACAGCAGAAGAGAGCACTTTGATTTAACTGAACTGCGTTGCTACAGAGAACTTGTAAATACTTCAAGACTGGAAAAAAGTCTGGGGACTCTAGGAGGTGGAAATCACTTTATAGAAATTGATGAAGCCACTGATGGAACCAGATATCTGGTAATCCACAGCGGAAGCAGAAATCTAGGAAAGCAGGTGGCTGAATTCTATCAGCATCTCGCTGTGGAACAGCATAGGGGCGATGCTGATTATCTTGCGAGAAAGGCGGAAATTATCCGCACCTATAAAGAACAGGGACGCCGCAACGAGATATCCGCTGTTTTAAAGAAAATGGAGGAAGAACGTAAACTGCTTACGGCTGATATGCCGGAGGATCTCTGCTATGTCAGCGGACAGTGTTTTGCGGACTACCTTCATGATGTGGAAATCTGTCAGCGTTTTGCCAGAAGAAACCGGGAGATTATGGCGGACACTCTGCTTGAGCTCACCGGTCTTTCCTCAGGGGAATCTTTTCATACGGTGCATAACTACATCGATACGGATGAAATGATTCTGCGTAAAGGTGCAATTGCCGCCCATCATGGAGAAAAGGTGCTTATTCCTATAAATATGCGGGACGGAAGCGTGCTGGCAGTCGGAAAGGGAAATCCGGAATGGAATTACTCTGCTCCGCACGGAGCCGGAAGGGTACTATCCAGAACCCGAGCCAGAAACACCCTGTCCATGGATGAGTATCAGGCCTGTATGCGTGGAGTCTATACTACATCGGTTAATCCAAAGACACTTGATGAGGCTCCGATGGCCTACAAATCTCTTCATGACATCATTGATGTGATTAGAGATGCTGTTGATGTCATTGATATTATGAAGCCGGTATATAATTTCAAGGCATCTGACTAGCGTTCCTGCCGGGATAAATAATATCCCGGCTTTTCCGTAAAGCAGAAAACTCCGGAAGCTTAACACCGGTGTGAACCTGTGAATTTCGCTGTTATTTCTATATCAGATGTCCGGGGGAGGCCAGAGTCAGAAATCCGGTATATTCCTTAAACCGGAAGCGCCGGTAATACACCTGATATTTTTGGATGATTCCGGCTGTGTTTCCTTCCGTACTCACGGCGACAGGGTATACCTTGCCGTGCTCATTGTCACCGGATGCCGGGGCTATAGTTACTTCTTTAAAATCAATAAAACGCTTCACCTCGGGATATACTGCTTTATAAAGACTTTCTTTGGCTGAAAATATGATTCTCAGGGCATCCTTCTCAGAAAGACTGCAGGAGATAAAACTTTTTCTTTCCTCCGGGGTTGAGATAAGCCCGGCGATATTTTTCATATCCTCTCCGGTAGCACTTATACAAAGGTCAATCCCCAGATTATAAAAGGATTCTTTTTTCAGGGAGGCAACGGCGCAGGTAATATTTTTATCATGGGTTATGGAACCGGTGAAACCCGGGGGCCATGCCGGGGAGCGATCCCGGTTCATGGGGATTTCTGCCGATATTCCGCATGATGCAAGCTGTCTCCCGGCGACGATTCTTCCTGCTGTATACTCCGCCTTTCTCTGAGTAACAGCGTTTTTTAAACACTCAGGCAGTCTGATGCCGTGGATTGACGGGGTGTTTTCATTAAAACAGTCTGTATTAAACTCGATTATCTCAATTAAAAAAGGGCCAGTCTTCAGCCTGCCAGCCGATTCAATAAAGTTCTTCATATATTAAATTAAGATTAAGATGGTAAAAAAGCTTAAATTAACCTCTTTCGCTTTTTTCCCGTAATACCGGCAATTTCATCTTTAAGAATCCTGTTGAAGGCAATGGTTACCTTGTCAAGGATCTGATTGCCGCCGATGAGCGGATAGTAGGTGATAAAAAGAATGTTATTATTTGAAAGTGCCAGTGTCGGTCCAACTTTATTGTTCATTTTTGCTCCGAAGAGATCCAGCGGTTCATAATTGAGTCCGCCGGTTGTTTCAATAAAGTGACATCCCTTCAGATATTCCGGATGCTTAATCAGTTTGCGGTGCAGTACCAGAGAAACGGTGAAGGAGGTGGGATCATCCTTTTTCCCGGCCAGTCCCTTTCTCAGGGCGTATTCCAGAAATTTATACATGGATACGTCCGCCTTCATTTTTCTGAAATTTTCCACCTGCCTGTTGATGTCGAGACATATTTCCTCAAGACTGCGACTGCCGTCGGTTATGACCGGAACATAGGCGCAGTAATTGCCGATAAACTGCTGTCTCTGTCTTGCCGACAGGATGTCGGACATCATTCTGAAGGTGATAATTCTGTTTTCCGGATTATTGTGAATGACGCTGTTTACATAGTAGAAGGCTTTAACCAGAAGAGCGGTAATGAGACTGTTGTTGCTTATCTGTTTATTGTTGGCCTCGTAAAACTCGATAAGAGGGGTTAGATCAAAACGGTGCATTTCCGGATAATGCTTTAGCTTTCTGAAGTTCTCCCACTCTTTTTCTATAACGTCATATTTTACGGAGAACGCACCGCGATCATTAAGTTTAGCAGTGGCTAGTTTAAAGATATTCTTTATGTGCTGCCACTTCTTCATTTTTATGAGGCTTTCTTTATTGTCGAAGGCATAGATATCATCACTTGCCGGTGTGGAGACTGCGGAGACCATAGTCTTTATTTTTTCTACGGTTTTGCTGTCATTTTCTAAAAGAGCATTGTAGCAGGCTATTATTTCATTAAAAAGAAATTCACAGCTTCTACCGTCACAGTATGTATGATTCAGGGTCTCAACAATGTGAAAAGATCCTTCAATAATCTCACTTTCTTTGGAAGAGCCGGTATTTTCACCGGCGGGTTCAGTATTTACGTAGTCTCTGAATATGGTAAAGAACAGGGGAAAATAATCATATTCCCTGCAGTAGTTAAAGATTCCTGCAGTAAATTCCCCGAAGCTTTTTTCGAAGTTATCTGTGTCGATGACCTTTACCGGAGGAACTCTGCGGGCATGCTCCCGCCATTCAGACTCAGTGTTGCTGAGGGGGATTAGTTCATACTGGAATTTCTGAACCCGACTGAGCACCTCCTGTACGCTCTGATTAAAAAGAGAGATATTAAGGCTTCCTTCGAACAGGTAGGCGATGGAATTGGCGATATTACAGTGAGACAGACAGTTTTCAAGATAGATGGTGGATGGTTTGTTCATGATTCCTTTCCTAAAATAATGCGAGATGCATGAAAAATGCATTTCATGAATTCATCTCTATTTCTTCTGAATTTTTAACCGGGATATCTGAGTATTCTGTGTATGCTTATTTAATTTATCCGGCAATGAAGCGTCCGGCATACATGGTGTTGTAGATGCCGTTATTCCGTAAGCAGCTGTTCTGAAGAGAATTACGGGGAAAGGAATTTTTCAGACAGTCAGCGTATTATGACTTATTTTAAAGGCGTGCAGGTGAAAAAATTTTTCATGAATCTTATTCGTCAGATTCAGATATAGAGAAAAGCTGCCGGAACTGTGAGATTATTTTCTGATCTCTTAATATAAGTGCACCGGTTAATAGTAATTTCTTATATATTTTCCAATTATCATGCCTGTTAAAAACTTTAATTTTTTTCAATTTTCAATTTTCATTTTTCTCCTGCCGGCATAAAGTCACAAGAAAAAGTATTTTTTATTTCTCCGTGTTTTCCTGCTTAAAAACAGAAATATACCAGCTAAATGATAATTTTTGTTAGTTATAACTAACTTTTGTTAACAATGGCTAACAAATGTGTTATCTTATCCCGGTTTTTGTGATATGCATCTGATTTGCACCAGCGATGAGGAATATTTTAATAACAATAACCGGCCGTGTCGCCGGCTGTTTCATGAACCGGAAAGGCCGGTTTATGTGATGGCGGAAAGGCTGTTTTACAAATTAATAAGTTAGTTTTGGCAAATAAGGCACCTGGCGTTATGAAGGGGAATAAGTAACGCTTCTGCCGGAGAAGATTATTATGTATAAAGAAATGAAGAAGAACGGCATGCTGCTGACAGCTCTGGCCTCGTCAATAGCTTTGGCTACCAGTGCGGCTGCTGAAGAGGAATATGATTTCAACCTTGATACTATCAGTGTTTCAGCAAACAAGTACAGTCAGGATATGGTTTCTCTGAGCGGTCAGGCTGAAGTTGCAGATGAAAAGACTCTTGATAAAAATGAAATCAGGGGTGTCAAGGACATTTCCAAGGTGGTATCTGCTGTAACCCCGGCTGTGGGATTCGGCAGTCGCCAGTTAACCAAATATACCATCAGAGGCATCAATTCAGGCAATATATATAATTCAGGCGTGGCGGTTTACGTTGACGGTATAGCCCAGCCGTTTTCTCAAATGAACCAGCAGTTTAACGACGTCGGCAGTGTGGAGGTGCTGAAGGGGCCTCAGGGAACCATTTACGGTGAAGGTGCCCAGGTTGGTATCATCAATGTTACCACTAAAAATCCGATGTTTGACGGTAATTATGCCGAGGTGGAAACAGACTACTCCAAACTTTACTGGAAGAACAAACTTGATGCCGGCGGGGCTCTTTATGAAGACACTGTCTACGGTAAAATCGGTATCGTGAGCCAGAAGGAATACGGCTGGATTAAGGATCTTGACGGCAGTAACTACAACACCGGTGAATCATACGGGGTAAACGGAGCGCTCTATTTTAACGGAGGAGAGAAGGTTCCTCTCACTGTAACTCTCGGCGGTTCATACAACAATGATCGCGGACATCAGAGTAATGTTGCGCTCACTGAGAGTGAATACCGTGACGGAAAGCTTAGCGGTCACGGCATTAACAGAAATCCTGATTTTACCCGTAGCTATATTGCCGGTATGATGGCGGCTGATCCGGGAGTGGCGGCTTATTTCGGCGGATATGAAGAGGCATACACTGCTCTTTACAATTCCGGTGCCATTAAAGATGAGATTGATCCTGTAGAACACCGTAATGCTTACACTGCATACGTTAAGCTTGATTATTACCGTGACAACGGTGATACCATAAATTCCGTTACCAGTGTGAACCGTTCTGATTCATGTGAGTTATACATGATGGGGCAGGGACGTTGCGGTAACAACGATATTCAGACCAGACAGTTTTCTCAGGAAGTCCGTTACGTGGCAGAACTTGGCCAGAGCGGCAGCAGATCTGATTCAGGTAAGGCGGTTATCGGTGTAAATGCCACTAAAACAACTACAGATAACTTTGTACTTGCCCAGGTTGATGTTTCGGATAATGAAATGTATCAGGCTCTTCTCGGCGGCAGTCAGTATGTTCCTATTGGACAGGTTGATTTAAGAGCTGATGACCTGTCTGTATCATGGTTCGGTGACCTCGTATATAACTTTGGTGTAGGTGATGAATCCGTATTTGACATCGATTTAGGTGCCCGTTATGAGCATGACCTTTCAAAGGCCAACGGCACCTATAATTTCAATTCAAAAATGGACAGGGTTGCCAAGGATGACGACCTTATTGACTATAAGGTAGCCTTCGGTTTCTCATATGTTCCGGGCCAGCGTGTGTACGTGTTAAGCTCAAGCGGTTCAAAGGCCGGCGGTTTCAGCAAGTTCCCGACTTCAGATCTTGATGACAAGGGTTATGACGCTGAAAAGACCTATAACTATGAACTGGGTTATCACATGTCATACGATAATGGCTTTGATGCCAACATGGCTTTATTCTATATGGATGTTCATGATCGTCAGGCCTATACAATTGTAGAGAATTCCTATATGACTCCGCTACGTAATATCGGTCAGATGCATTCAGCAGGTGCTGAACTAACCATGGGATACAGATCTGAAAGGGCGGTTGCCGGTATTTCCATGACCTATGCTGATGCTAAAAATGAAACATCCGGCTACACCAAGCATCCTTCAAATGCACCTAAGTTCGTAACAGCCGCTCTGGTCGACGTCACTGCCTTCAAAGGGGACGGTTTTGCATGGCATATCGGCGGTAACGGAAGATATCAGTCAAAAACCTACTTCGGTGAGGGGTATACCGATATGTTTGCCGCCAATAATCTCAAACAGGAGTATCAGGGAGGTTATTCACTGTTTGATTTCTACACCAGTGCAGAACTTATTAAAAATATCGAAATCAAGGCTTATGTAGAAAACGTATTTGACAAGAAGTACTCCAACTCAATTGATAACGGCAGTAACTTCGGCGTACGTTTCCATTCAATGGCTGCTCCTCGTAACGTTGGACTTAAACTGAAATACAGTTTCTAACGTTATTTTTTGCCCGGTACTTCATTTTCTCTCAGAGGTATCGGGCTTTTTTAAATTTCAAAGGGGGCTGAATTGGAACCTGTTGAAAATAATCAATCTCACGGTAAAAACGGAATTATCCGGCTGCTTGAAATCAGCGGAGAAAAAAAATGGTGGCTTGTCCTGTCGGTTGTATTAGCCGCAGCCTCTACCGTTATGCAGATTGTTCCCTATATTGCTTCATATAAGATTATTAGAATTTATATTAGTGCCGGGATGAACGGTACGGATGTTAACGGTGATGATGTATTTTTCTGGGGGCTTACTGCTCTCATCTCGGTTTTTGCCGCTATGCTGCTGAACGGTATGAGCTTTATTTTAAGCCATTTTGCCGCCTTCAGAATTGTATTCAATACCAGAATCAGACTGGCCAAACACCTGGCAACTCTGCCTTTGGGGTATTTTACCCGGGTAAGCTCCGGCGAGATTCACAAGAATATCCACGATAATGTGGATCTTATAGAACTTTTTATCTCCCACAAAATACCCGATATGGTTATGACTGTGAGCGCAGCTATAGTTATCTTCGGTATGTATCTCTACGTTGACTGGATATTGGGGCTTATCTGTATTCTGGTTTATGTGCTTTCACTGCTGGTTCAGTTCAGAATCTACGGTGATGAGGGCATGAAAAAAGAGATTAAGGGGTATTTTGCGTCGCTTGAAAGCATTAATTCCTCGGCAATGGAGTTTGCCAGGGGCATTCCAGTCTTTAAAATGTTCAGTATGAGTGTTAACTCATTCGCTTCACTGCGAAAGAGTGTCACTGCCTACCGTGATTTTGCCATCCGCTTTGCGAAACGCGGGGCCAGAGACTACATTATTTTTACCATTCTGGTGAACTTTTTCATATTCTTTATCTATCCGTTTGTCATCTGGCAGAATGCGGTCAACCCCGGGGATGCGGAAATAGTCTTTGCGGTACTCTTTTTCACTATCCTTTCCAATGCCATTCTTCCTTCACTTATGAATATTATGAATATATCCAGCGTGATTATGACCATCAATGAAGGGGTGGAGAGAATTGACCGGATTTTTTCCGTAAAACCGCTGCCTGTTCCGGAGCATCCGGAAAAGCCTGCCGGTTATTCCGTGGAGTTTAACGACGTATGCTTTGCCTATTCCGATGATTTTATAAAGTCATCAACAAAAAACGTGACTGCCGCAGACCGGATTACCGACGGGGATATCTCCGGGGATGAAATGGGCGGTATGACTCTTTCAAACGTGAGCTTTAAGGTGGAGGAAGGGAAGACTCTTGCTGTTATCGGGCGCAGCGGTTCCGGAAAAAGCACCATACTTTCACTTCTCTCAAGATTTTATGATCCGGACAGCGGTTCCGTAAAAATCGGCGGAACGGACATCAGAAACATGTCCGGGGAGTGTCTTATGGAGAGCATCAGTTTTGTACTGCAGAAGACATTTATGTTTGAAGGTACCATCCGTGACAACATCTCTGGCGGAGTTACCGGAGCCACAGAGGAGGATATTCTGAGAGCAGCTCATCTTGCCCAGTGTGATGACATTATTGAAAAATACGGTCTTGACTGCTGTATCACCGGAGATGCCAATACCCTCTCAGGCGGGGAGAAGCAGCGAATTAATATCGCCAGGGCTATTCTGAAAAACGCCCCGGTACTCCTGCTTGATGAGGTAAGTTCGGCTCTTGATGCGGAAAATGAGCTTCTTTTAAGCAGGGCTATCAGCGAGCTTAAGAAAAACAAAACAATTATTATGGTGGCGCACAAGCTCAATACAGTAGTAGATGCCGATGAGATTATTATGATGGATAAAGGAAGAATCATGGCCAGAGGGACTCATGAGGAGCTTTTAAGAAATTCCGCCGGATATCGTGAACTGTGGGATTTGTTTAACAATGCCGATAACTGGCGTTTTAACGTAAAGGAGGCCCGCAATGGTTAAAGTGATTGAGGAAATCACCGGTAATCAGAGCAGTAAATTTTTTAAATCACTGCTTGCCACCTGTCTCTGCGATCTGGCCAACTTCTGCGGCATATTCTTTATATCGTGGCTGCTTTACCTAATTGTTAATCCGTATTTAGGCGGGGAAAAAACCGGACTGGCTGAGTTTATCATTATTTCAGCCGGAGCTTTATGCTATATGGTTCTCTGCTATTACGCCTCTATACCGGCATACAATGCCAATTATATGGCTACCTATGATAATTCCATGAAGGGGCGTCTCCACCTTGCCGAACATATCAGAAGGCTTTCTCTCGGCTATCTTTCATCTATGAATGCCGCCAGAATAAGTCACAGTATGATGAAGGATTTTACCAATCTTGAGAATGCCAATTCCCATATCATACCGCAGCTTTTTTCATCACTTATTATCAGTGTGACGGTGTTTATCTGTCTCTTTATTTACAATCCGGCGCTTTCCATAAGCTTTTTCTGCTGCATACCGGTGGCGCTTGGAGTTCTGATTCTGGTACGTTTTATCGGGGTGAAGCTAAGTAAAAGACAGATGCAGGCTTCAATAGAAGCCTCCTCCAGACTTTCCGAGTACATTAACGGCATCACGACCATTAAAACCAACAATATGCACGGTGCCAAATTCGCTAAGCTTGAGAGCAGTCTTAATGACCTGCGCCGGGAAAGTATCAGACTGGAGGTTACTCTGATGCCTCTGGCTCTTACCACCATGTCATGTGTCGGAGCAGGTATCGGTATTATGGTTATGTACGGTCAGTACAAACTTTTAAGTCATGAGATATCCGTCCAGGAGTTTCTTATCCTGATGCTTATTGCCTCCCGCAGTATTGCTCCTTTCATTACTTTCAGCATCAATTTTATGATGCTGCAGTATTTTTCCGAATCAGGAAAGAATATCAGCGGATTTCTGGCCGTAAAGCCTCTTCCGGGAACTGATACCGTTCTTCCTGAGGGGAGCGATCTGGTACTTGAAAATGTCAGTTTCTCCTACGACGGAACCAAGAAGGTTCTGGATAAAGTGAATCTCAAGATAAAAAGCGGCACCACAGTTGCCGTCGTGGGACCTAGCGGCAGCGGTAAATCCACCCTGGTGAAGCTTCTTGCAAGATTCTATGACCCGGATAGCGGCAGTGTGCTTATGGGGAGTATCAGGGAAAATAAGCTTGCAGATATATCACATATCGATCCGGAGGTGCTGATGCACCGCTTTGCCATGGTTTTTCAGGATTCATATCTTTTCAAGGGGACGGTTTTTGACAATGTAAGGCTGGGGAGGATGACTGCTTCAGAGGATGAGGTCAATGCCGCACTGCGCAATGCCATGGTTGATTTTACCGATGCCTCTGGAGAGGTGGCCGAGGACGGCAGAAATTTCAGCGGCGGTGAAAGACAGAGACTCTGCATTGCCCGCTGTATGCTTAAAAATGCCCCGGTGGTTCTGCTTGATGAAATCACTTCAAGTCTTGATATCTATAACGAGCATGCGGTACAGCAGGCCATAGAAAGACTTACGGTAAACCGCACCACGGTCATCATTGCCCATAAACTTAAAAACATCATGCACAGTGATCTGATTGTGGTCATGGATGAAGGTCGCATCGTGGAAAGAGGAACCCATGATGAGCTGCTTGCTGCAGGCGGTCTCTATAGCAGGCTGTGGTATCAGGGGAATAATAAAGAATAGTCCGGTCAGGTCTCCGGCAGGATTTTCTGCCGGAGACAGGGAGAATGACCGGAACCGGAGAAATATTTGACAATTTCCGGGAATCATCCCTTATACGGGGAAATGAAGATCTCCCGGGCATCGTATTTAAAGATTTAAAGCAGGTTACACAAGGAGTAGTAATGAACAGTTTTAAGGAAATGGTTGATCTCGGTATTTTTATTATTTTGGGGTTTATGGGGTTTCTGGCTCTATGGTGCACCATTGAACGGTATATCTTTATGAGAAAATTCCGCGCAGGCGATCATGAGTCTCCTGATGCGGCCCAGATAGCCCTGACTAGAAACATGACTACGCTCTTTATTGTTTATTCTAATGCTCCGTACGTCGGACTTCTGGGGACTGTGCTGGGAATAATGATTACCTTCTATGATATGGGACAGAGTGGCGGTTTAAATGCCAGGGATATCATGGTAGGTATGTCTCTGGCTCTTAAGGCTACCGCACTCGGGCTGGTTGTGGCTATTCCGGCACTTATTGCCTATAACGGTCTTACCAGAAAAATCAGTGTGATTGTGGGCAGCATGACGGAGAAGAAGTAATGAAACTCATACCAAGCAGGGCACCGCTTAATATAGTGCCTTTTATCGATATTATGCTGGTTCTTCTCTGTATGGTTCTCAGTGTTTCCACCTTTATTGCCCAGGGGGAGATTAAGGTTAATCTTCCTGATTCTAAAACCCAGAGGGATTCAGTTCCGGATGAGGGTGAATCAAAGAAGCTGGAAATCAGTGAAAAGGGGGAGATTTTTTTTGACGGAAAAAAGATGACGGCCGATACCTTGAAGGAGATGCTGCGGAGCACGGGGGCTGATGTCCACATTGAACTGCGTATCGATGAGAAAGCCGATTTCGGTCTGTTTGTCACCGTGCTTGACGAATTAAGAGAGTTGCACCATGAGAATTTCAGTATTGCCACAGAAAAAGCAGAACTATAACTGTCAGGCATTTATTCTGGCGTCGCTTTTTTATATTCCTCTGGTTATGTCATCAGTATATGTTACGGATTATCTCAACTCAAAAGTGGTTTTAAAGTCCCGGGATAATGAGGTCAGAATACTGATGAGGTCACTGGAAAAGCCTCCGGAACCCGAACCGGTGAAGCAGGTGACTGTTCCGGCGCCTCCGCCTCAGACTGAACCTCTGGCTCCTCCTGAACCTCCGGCTAAACAGGAACCTCCGAAGGTGCAGCCTCCGGTAAAAAAAGAGCCTCCGGTAAAACCTGTTTCTAAACCTAAGCAGGAAAAGAAACCGCCGGTAAAGCCTAGAAAGGAGAAAAAGACTCCGGCAGTAAGACCTGAACCGCCAAAGCCTGCTGCAGCACCTCAGACTCAGGCAGCTCCGGTAAATCCGGCTCCTGCAGCCATAGCACCGCCATCGTCCTCTGTTTCACCATCAGCAGCAGGTAGCAATACGGTTACCACAATGGTTTACGGCAAAACCTCGGATGCCCTGATGAGCAGGATTGTCAGCTGTCTGCGCTCTAACCTCTATTATCCTAATCAGGCAAGAGCCAGAGGACAGCAGGGGATTGTGGTGGTTTCCTTTGAAATAGATACCGGAGGCAGGGCCGGCAATATCAAAGTGGTTAAAACCAGTACCGACTCCGAGCTTTTGAAAAAGGCCGCGGTAACCACGGTCCAGAATGCCTCAAAAACCTTCCCGAAGCCGAAAGGAAAGGTCAGGGTGGTAGTTCCGATAGAATTTAAGCTGAAATAATTATTGTAAGTGGTATTACCCGTCCAAAAAAATGAACGGGTATTCCGGTGACGGAAGTTTTTTAAAATAATAATGAAAAGAGAGCAAAATGTGGTTAATAGATAAGATTCTCAAATTCAGAATACTGAGTATTCTGTTTGCTGTCCTCCTTACCTTCGGTATCGGGCAGTTTGCCGGAAAGCTGCGGCAGGATAATTCATATGAAAGTTTTTTTGCCAGAGGAGACAGTTCGTATGTAAAGCTGCAGCAGTATTATGAAACCTTCGGTAATGATGATTTTATTTTTCTACTGGTTGACAGTCACGGTAAAAAGGACTCCGCTTTTTTTAAAAGACTTGATGTTCTGGTACACCGTCTTGACAGTGAATTGAAATTTGTAGATCGCGTTACCTGGCTCGGTAACGTCGAATCAGTAACCTCCAGTGCCGGTTCCGATGTTATATCCATAGCACCGCTTTTTCCGGATATGGAGCTTTCTGATTCGGAGATTGCCGGTATTGTCAGCAGAGCGAAAAATGATGAAGCATACCGGGATAAGCTGATAAGTGCAGATGGTGATATTCTCGGGATAGTAGTTAATTTCAAGGATTATCCGACAGATGACACTAACAGTGTAAATGTATTCAGAAATCAGGCTACACCGCATATTCAGGAGATTCTCCGGGATTTTAGCGATCTTGATGTGCGGACTGTAGGAGCTCCGGTCATAAGCTATTACAATGACCGGGACATACAGGAGGAGGGAACTGTCTGGGTTGAGATAGGTCTTGCCGCCATGCTGATAATGCTGATTATTTCCACCAGAAGCATAATCGGGACGGTTATTCCGCTTCTCACCGTAATTCTTTCCATTATTCTTACCATGGGACTCTACCAGATATTCGGGTTTACTCTCAATATGCTGGCGATGATGATTCCTATTCTTATTCTCTGTGTAGGTATAGGTGATTCGGTACATCTGGTTGCGGAGTACAGAAGTCTTTACGCCGGAAAAATCAGTAAGCAGGAGGCACTGAAGAAGACTGTAAGGCTTATTTCACTGCCGATGATTCTTACTACCCTGACTACCGCACTCGGTTTTTCCTCATTTATTTTTACTGAGCTGGTACCGGTGAGGGAACTGGGAATTCAGGCGGCTATCGGTGCCGTAATCGCTCTGATTCTGACATTTTTCTTTGCTGTTCCTCTGTTAAGTTTTACCAGAATTAAACCTCGTGAGGCTTCTCCGGAAAATACTGATGCAAAAGCAGGAGAGCCTGCCGCAGTAAATTCAGGCGACGGTGATATCTTTGACAGAATCCTCGGGATCTTCTCCCGGATGGTTCTCGGGTTCCCGAAAACAGTCACGGCCGTTTTTGCGGTGATTATCGTTATCACCTTCTGTGCCATGTTCAACCTGAAAATTGAAACCGCCTTTATTCAGGATCTGCCGGTGGATGATCCGCTGCGTCAGGATTTCGATTTTGTGGACAGTCACATGGGCGGAGCCATGTCCATTGAGCTTATTCTTGATACCGGAAAAGAGAACGGGGTTAAGGATCTGTCATTTATAATGGATATGGATAAACTCCAGAGCTATATTAATCATCATCCGCTGGCGCGGGAGACCTCCAGCTTTCTAGATCAGCTGAAGCAGATGAACCGGGCGGTTCATCAGAATGATGACCGCTATTATGCGGTTCCGGATAATCAGAACAGCGTGAGTGAACTCCTGCTTCTCTACGAATCAGCCGGAGGACGGGAATTTGAGAGAAACGTAAGCTTTGCCTACGATACCGCTCATATGCAGATTCGTACCGTTTCCCTGACTACATCTGACGTGAAAAGTCTTGAGCGGGATATACTTGACTATATCTCTTCTCAAAAGCTGAATCTGCATGCCGAGTTCACCGGAGCCTCCTGTCTCCTTACCGTTGTGGCTGACTATCTGGCGGAAAGTCTTTTTACCAGCTTTATCTATGCCTTTATTACGATTTTTATTGTGATGACCCTGGTGTTCAGGTCGTTTAAAATCGGTCTTCTTTCCATGATTCCAAATGTGATCCCGGTGATTGTCACATTAGGACTGGTGAGCTTTGCCGGAGCCAGAATAAATATGGTGCTGGTAATTCTTGCTCCGATAATTCTCGGTGTATGTATTGATGATACTATTCATCTTATTACCAGATTCCGCTACTATTTCGGGGTATACGGCTGTTACAGAAAGGCTTTTGTAAGTACTGTTCACAGTGTCGGCCGGGTGCTGATTTTTACCACTTTAGTCTCCGGAGTATGTCTTATGAGCTTTATGGCGAGCAAGTTTGCCGGGCCGTTTACTTTTGCCTGGAGCTCAGTAACAGCATTCGCTGTCGCTCTGCTCTGTGATTTAACGGTGACTCCTCTGATGATCATGGCGTTTAAGCCGTTCGGCAGGGAGAAAACAGCGGCTTAATCCGGAATGCAGGAAGATGCCCGCCTTATGGCAAAGTTAAAGTCGGGCATCGAAATTGATGCACTTGCGTAAGTTTTTTCTGCAATTTTTATAATTTAATAATGGTTGGTTTTTGTCTGGTATTCAGGTGTAATATCAAACAAAAGTCAACCATTAGTTATTTTAATGAAGTGAGAATGGCAGACATCAATTCTGTTATCGTGAACTTAGTTATGTATAATGACAATCCGGTTTCAATTGGTGATATCTGCGGAAAAACAGTAGTTGTGTTCACAGTGTCTGGATACACATACCTGATGCGACAGCTATTAACCGTATTTAAAGGTTTTTAATTTCCTTAATTGTATCTATAATGAAAGTATGGTGGCATATATTAAATACTGTCCAAAACTATCCTGTCTGACAGTAAAATTTTATATTTATGATGATTATGAAGATAGATATACCGGATGTTGTTTTAAAGGATATAGCTTTATTTGCTGAAAATAATTCAGTAGACAAAGTTGTCCTCTTTGGTTCCCGTGCCAGAGGAACCAACACCGAAAGGAGTGATGTGGATCTTGCTGTTTACGGCGGAGACTTTGATTCATTTTACTGGAGCATTACGGATAACGTTAATTCACTTTTATCTTTTGACATCGTCAATGCTGACAAAAATATTTCTGATGAATTGAAAAGGGAAATTGCAAGGGACGGTATAGTTATATATGAAAAAATTTGATTATTAACTTGAGAGGGGGGATGCGGACAAAAAACTGGACACTTATCTCACTTTAACTCCGGTTAAGTCTGTATTGAACAGGGCTCAATCCGCCTAATGTATTTTTGATTCTAACGTTATTATACCATTGAATATACCTATCCAAGTATGTTTTCAACTCATCAAGTGAAAGATCTTCTAGAGAATGGTTATAAAAGCACTCTGTTTTCATTCTGCCAAAGAATCCTTCACAAGCAGAATTATCAGGACTACAG
>OMYE01000165.1 GCA_900315145.1 uncultured Pseudomonadota bacterium
ATGGATACTCTCGTGGATTTTATGAATCCGGATCTTAAAGACAGAAAATACACCCCGGAGGACGCTGATTCTGAATTTATGAATGTTGAGTTTCAGGAGGACTGGCTTAAGAATATCAACATGCTTTTTCACGGGACTGCCGTGGCAGGAATCATAGGTTCTACCGGAATGAACAGTGCCGGAGTGCGCGGTATTGCCTTTAAATCTCAAATCACGGGATTTTCCGTTCAAGAAACAGAATTCTACGGTGATGATGAACTGCCTAATACTGAAAATATAGACAATTCTATATCATATATTGCCAAACATCCTGAATTCCGTGTCAGCAACGCCAGCTTTGGCGATATCATTTTTTCTTCATCAGCAAGTCATCATTCTTATTTTGACGCATTATATGAAAACAACACTGCACTGATTCATTCAATGGGTAACAGCTACGACGATGATGATATTGAAGACTATATTGAAGAGCATAATCTTACAGATGATTATGAATCCAGACTGGATAGATGCGATTACTATTCAACAGACTGCTTCTTCATGTTGACTAACAGTATGTCCCGTCACCCGTACGTCATTAATACTGCAGCTGTAACAGCTTCCGGGAAGAAGTCAACCTATTCCTCAACCTCCGCCGGTCTCTGGATTTCCGGTTTCGGGGGAGAATTCGGCTACCTTGTTCCGGAACCTGGCAATCCATTATCCGAAGCGACTCTTGTTACCACATTCACCGGACAGGATAATGTTCCGCCGTATAAGTACCATGATATCGAAACCCCGTGGTTTGAATCCGGACCTGAAGAGAAAAAATACTATACAGCCAAAATGAACGGCACCTCCGCAGCTGCACCGTCTGTTTCCGGTGTTGTTGCCCTGGCCTATCAGGTTAAACCGGACATAACCATTGGACAGCTAAGATATATTCTGGCGAAAACCGGCAGAAACGACAATGTTTTCGACGGCATGAAATACGGCCCGATCACCGTGACATCTCCTTCAGGAGAGCTTGAAGTCACTGATCCGGGCTGGATTGATAATGCCGCAGGCCTCCGGTTCTCCAACTTCTACGGCTTCGGACTGGTAGATGCAGCAGCTTTAGTTAATTTTGCTGAAACATGTAATGAAGACTCTGCATGCCGTCAGCTTAAGGAGACGCCGGATCATTACGTATCCACCAACAGTAATCCGTGCGAACAGACAACAGAAGGCAGTATAGTCTGTACTCTCAGTGATTTCCGCCAGACTGATACCGGTAATAAAAGACTGCTCCGGTCTTGAGACTCTCCCGCAAAGCAACAGTGTTGATAACAGCAGTGTACAGGAATACCGCGGGAAGGCAATACTTGCCAACACTAACATGCAGATAACTGTCAGTTCAAAGGCTGGAACAAAAGGCGTGGTCAAGCCACTCTATGCCATCTGGGATCTTAACTATGACATAGATGACACCCTATACAGCTCCGAACCGGAAAGAGAGGCCAAAATACCAATCTCTCTTCTCTATCGTGAAGAGCTGAAGTCTGGTGATGGCATAACCTTAACAATTAAGAGTCATTGTGCCATAAATGTTGACCTGCTGAACGACTCGATTAAAGCTGATGTCTTTACTTATCCGAAACTCTGATAAATAAAGAACTGAAAGGTTGCCGCTTCTGTTTTTAACAGCGTAACCGAAACGCTCATCACTGATAAGCTCTGAATAAGCCGGGTACCGACCCGGCTTACATGATTAATGAGGACAACCAAGAAAAAGAAAAAGAAAGAAAGAAAGTAAGTAAGTAAGTAAGAAAAAAAGTAAGTATGTATGCAAAGTAAAAAAACGCCGGAAAAAAAACAGAAAATCAATATCAGCCGTGCAGGTAGTTATATATCTCCTCGGCCAGTTTCATACTGATTCCCGGAACCTTGCTGATTTCCTCGGCACTCGCCTTCATAATCTCCTGCATACCGCCAAGATGTTTGAGGAGAGCCTGACGACGGACACTGCCGATACCAGGTATATCCTGAAGCTTCGAGGTGACTCTGGCTTTTTCCCGGCGGTGCCGGTGTCCGGTTATAGCAAAGCGGTGTGACTCATCTCTGATATGCAGAACCAGCTGCAGCGCCGGATTATCCAGAGTGAGACTGTATTCCTCGTGGGTATATCCCATTATAAGAGTTTCCAGCCCCGGTTTTCTGCCTTCACCCTTGGCCACACCGATAAGAACCGGAGGCATAAAATCAGTAACATCCCGGAAAAGTTCGGAAATAATGTTTTCCGCCTCGTGAAGCTGACCGAGTCCACCGTCGATAAACAGAATCTGCGGTATTTTGGCATCCCTGGTAATCCCCCGGAATCTTCGGGTAAGAACCTGATGCATAGCAGCAAAGTCATCACCGGGAGTAATACCGTCTATATTATACCGGCGGTACTCTGAGGTGACCGGCCCCTCTCTTCCGAAAACCACGCAGGAGGCCACGGTAAGCTCACCCATGGTATGCGATATATCAAAGCATTCCATTCTTTCGATATCCGTCATCCCGAAAAGCTCCTCAAAGCTGGTGATGCGTTCCGCCATGGTTCCCTCGTGGGTCAGTCTGGCCTTAAGGGAGGCTGCGGCATTGGCTTCGGCAAGCTTCAGATATCTGGCTCTTTCACTTCTCACCTGAGTACTGATTTTTACGGATGATCCGCAGGTATCCTTAAGCGCCTGCTCCAGAAAATCCCGGTTAAGCGGTTCGTGAGCGGTGATAATCTCCTGAGGCATGGTTCTCTTCCGGTTATCAGTGAGATAAAACTGACCGATAAAGGACTCCAGAAGGTATTCATAGGTATTATCAGCCGGTATTTTCGGGAAATAGCTTCTGGTTCCGAGAATCTTACCGTTACGGATAAAGAGAACATGAACACAGGCCAGACCGTCCCCCATGGAGCAGCCGAGAATATCCATATCGTTATTAACGTCCCCGGAGACATTCTGCTGTTCCTGAACCTTACGCAGTGCCAGCATCTGATCCCTGATTCTGATGGCTTTTTCAAATTCAAGATTTTCACTGGCCTCATCCATTTCCGCCACCAGATCGTTAAGCAGCTGCTGATTCTTCCCCTGAAGAAAAAGGGATACCAGCTTCACCTGCCGCTGATACTCCTCGTCACTGCATATCCCCGGAACACAGGGAGCAAGACACCTGCCGATCTGATACATAAGACACGGTCTGGTCCGGTTGCCGTAAACGGTATTGTTACACTGTCTTATGGGAAACAGCTTCTGCATAAGCTGCAGAGCCTGTCTCACGGCTCCGGAACTCGGATAGGGACCGAAATACGTCCCCTTCTCCTTTTTGGCTCCCCGGTAAGAGCAGATACGGGGATGCCTGTCAGCCGTCAGCAGAATAAAAGGATAGGATTTGTCATCCTTTAAGAGAATATTGTATTTCGGCTGATACTGTTTTATGAGATTGCATTCTAAAACCAGCGCCTCGGTTTCAGAAAAGGTTACGGTAAATTCAATATGGTCAATCTGCGTGACAAGTCGGGCCGTTTTGATATTCGGCAGATCCTTCTGAAAATACTGACTCAGGCGCTTCTTTAAATCCTTGGCCTTGCCGATGTAGATAATCACCCCCTCACGGTTAAACATCCGGTAGACACCGCTTGAATGAGGAACTGTCTGTAAAAAAGCTGTACTGTCAAAACTCATAATTCTTTATCACATCAAAACAAAACCGGGAAAATCCGCCTCTAAGCCAGAAGGGAAACACCGGAAAACTCCATATAACAGCATAGCGGATATATCTATCAATATACTTGATTATTTTTTTCAGTCAATGTTTCAGACGGCGTTTATGGATTCATACAGCAATCACGGAGCTCTTTTTAGGGCTTATTCAGATTTTTTCAGATAATTATCACATCCTGCCGTCCGTAAAAGACTAAAGACAACTTTCTTTAAGGAATCAGAAGAACCTGCTACAACGGATATTATCCATTCCGTTTTTTTGAAAGGGAAACAGGCGGAACTTATCTCGGCTTCAACAGGATTTTACGGATGCCGGTTCATCATAGCGACATATTCACCTGCGCTGCCTGCCTTAAAAGATGCAGTCATCTACGATCTGGACAATGAACCGGTAGTAACCAGAAAATGGACGGAACTCGGTAACCTAAGAGAGATGCTCGGATTCTTTGAGGAACATCGTCAGGAATTTTTGGAAAAATAAGACTTAAATTGTCATTGTTCTATGTAAAGTTAAATAATGTCAATTAGAGACAGATATATGCTCTCAAAACAGCATCTGTCTCATTTCACCGTTAAGCCTGTATTGAGCAGTACCTGCAATGCCACCGTATTGAACATTATCTGTATTGAACCGTACAGCTATTGCGTATATAATTCGCTCAGCGGATCTTCCCTGTCCTGTAAAATAAACTTTTTATCATGGTTAAAGCCGGCAGACGTCCGGGAGGATTCTTTTTTATTTTTTCAA
>OMYE01000050.1 GCA_900315145.1 uncultured Pseudomonadota bacterium
AAATGAAGAGATTAAAGAATGCTTTAAATCAAAGATTCTTAATTTCTATAAGAATAATACCGTCATAAAAAACCGCACCGATGAGCTGATAAAAGGATTATTCACGGGGGATGCAGAATTAGTTGAAACAAGTCTTTGCGGTCTTCTTGCCAAATATGTATCCATAAGGGATTTTTCCGTTAATGCTCCTAAAGAAAACTACTACCACGGATTCGTGAACGGACTCCTGATAAACGCAACCTCCTACATGGAGGAACACAAATCAAATATGGAGTCAGGTGACGGCTATGCCGATATTATAGCCATCTCTAAAAGTGATGATACTGTAGTGATTTTAGAATTAAAGCATACTGATAAGCCTTTCGGTACCAAAACCACGCTGGCTGCCGAGGCCCTCGAACAGGTGCTCAGGGTTAAATATGCTGATGCCTTCATTGACAATATCGGAATAAAGAATGTATATGCATACGGCATCTGCTTCTATAAAAAGAGCTGTGCCGTTAAGGGACAGAAGCTGAAATGATAAATCTTAATATCCGGATTTGTTTTATTTCCATCAGCTAATGAATGTTTTCCGGATATATTTTTTCTACAGAATGAAGAAAGCCGGTCTCAGACCGGCTTTCTTTTCATAAAAATCAAATCTTCACACAGGATCAGGCGATTTTAGGAGTTCCGCATACCACATCAGCACACTGGGCCCGGTTGCGCATAAAATGATCCATAAGCACCAGTGCAAGCATGGCTTCAGCAATCGGAACAGCTCTGATACCTACACAGGGATCGTGTCTACCCTTGGTAACGATATCAGTTTCTTCTCCCTGAAGATTAATTGTCTTTCCCGGTATAGTGATGCTTGAAGTAGGCTTAAGAGCCATTCTGACGACAATATCCTGACCGGTACTGATACCGCCGAGAATTCCGCCGGCATGATTGGTAGTAAAGCCGTCCGGAGTGAGAATATCACGGTGATATGAGCCCTTCTGTTCAGCTACAGCCATTCCATCACCGATTTCCACGCCCTTTACAGCATTGATTCCCATCATGGCATAGGCAATTTCTGCGTCAAGACGGTCAAATACCGGCTCACCGAGTCCTACCGGAACTCCGGTTGCTACCACCTCCACTGTTGCCCCAATAGAATCGTGTTCCTTCAGCAGTTCATTCATAAATTCTCTGACGTCTGCTACTCTGTCGGCATCACAGAAGAAGAACTCATTATTGCGACTTTCATTTCTGTCAGTCTTCTGAGCTTTAACAGGTCCTATGGATGTGGTATAGCCGGTTATCTCAATACCGAATTTTGTTTTCAGATATTTTTTGGCAATGGCGCCGGCAGCCACTCTCATGGCTGTTTCACGGGCTGATGAACGACCGCCGCCGCGGTAGTCACGGATACCGTATTTCTGAAGATAGGTATAATCAGCATGTCCCGGACGGAACATCTGAGAAATGGCCTGATAATCTGAAGAATGCTGATCCACATTGTCAATAACCAGACCGATAGGAGTACCAGTGGTTTTACCTTCAAACACACCGGAGATTATCTTAACCTGATCAGGCTCTCTGCGCATGGTAGTGAACTTTGAGGTTCCCGGACGTCTTCTGTCAAGATCCGCCTGTAAATCCGCCTCACAAAGCTCAAGTCCTGGAGGACAGCCGTCAACGATGGCAGCGAGACCGAGGCCGTGACTTTCGCCACAGGTGGTTACAGTGAATAGTTTTCCAAAAGTATTGCCGGCCATTATTTATTTCTCCTATACTGCTCAAAAGATGGCGCACATTCAATTAAATCATCATAAGTCATCACAAACACCCCGTCGCCGCCGTTTTCAAATTCAACCCAGTTGAAATTGACTTCAGGAAATTCCTGCTCCAGAGCTAAACGGCTGTTGCCGACTTCCATAATAAGAATACCTTCATGATCGAGGTAGTAAGGAGCCTCAGCCATAATTACCTTAACCAGATCCAGACCGTCATCACCCGCTTCCAGTGCAAGGCGCGGTTCAGCATGATATTCAGGAGGCATATCGTCAATATCCGCAGCATCAACGTACGGAGGGTTGCAGATAATCACATCATATGATTCCTGCTCACTAAGTTCATCAAAAAGATCACTCTTAATAGGTACAACTATGTCCTCCAGACCGTAATTATAAATATTTCTGGTACATACATCCAGCGCATCATTACTGATATCAACAGCGTCAATGGCAAGATCATCGCTGTTTAAGTATTTATTGGCACAGGCAAGAGCTATACAGCCTGAACCGGTGCACATATCAAGAATACGGCGCGGTGTTTTACTGTAGTACGGGGCAAAACCATTCTTAATCATTTCACCTATCGGTGAGCGCGGAATAATTACTCTTTCATCAACATATAATTCGATACCGCAGAACCAGGCGCGGTTAGTAAGGTAGGCGGTCGGAACGCGATCATGAACTCTCTTGTAAAGAGCTCTGGCAATATTCTTTTTCTCTCTTACGGTGAGACGGGCATTCATGGTTTCAGGATCCCCCGGAGGATCAAGATTGATTAGACAGAGAACCAGATAAAGAGCCTCATCCCAGTAGCTGTCTGTTCCATGACCTAAAAAAACATTGCTGTCGATAAGGTAGCTGGTAACATAACGGACAACATCATTTACAGTTTCCAGTTCACTTACAATTTCTGCTTCGACATCTTCTGGAAAACCTTCTTTACAGAACCTGCTATTTACTTCAATCTCATTAGTGTCACTCATAATTCACCTTAAAACATCAATCTTGAATCAAAATACGGTATGCCGGCCGGAGCTTGTTCTATATTATTAAAACAACATCTTAAAAAAGCGCCTAAAGAGAGCATTAACCTATGTGTTCCTTTTTCCCCGAAAACCGCGAAATTTCTCCATTCAGTGCCAGTATAACGGGCTAATAGTTTATCATTTCAGGCCGGACAGAGCAATTAATATAGAAGATACAGACAAAAGAGAAGCCCTGCCATACTGCTTCCCCCTACCACCTGATTTTTGTTTGAGATGAAGATTTCCGACATTCTTCATCTCAAACAAAAAAGCACGCCATGGTATACACAGCGTGCTCTTTCAATAACTATCAACAGACTAGCAGGACTTACTGGTTTCAATATAGGTATTAAGCTCCTTTACGGTATCACGATGCTTTTCATCCGCGTCCGCCGGCATCACAATACTTCCGTTGTTAAACTCGTACGCCCCTCTTCCATGAATATACAGTCTGCCTTTGAAGAATGTTCTTACATGCTTGGCAATCATTGCCGGACTGTACTTTTTAAATATTCTCATACATTAATCCTGTGACAAATTGTAAAAATGATTGACCTGTTGTTATTATTATCATCATAAATCAGACAGTTATACCTGCATGCAGATAACCGGTAACCAACCGGAAAACAATTAAAATCTGCATTCTACTGTCTATCCGTTTTAATACTTATCATAAATATAGACACTTTACTGTATAAAAGTTCAACATCATACTGAAAATATTTTATGAATAACATCAATGAATAACTACAACCTTAAAAGATGTTTTTTCAAAATACTCAGCTGTGCTACAAACCTTACACGCTCAAGGTTCCATACGCATTAATTATAACAATTTAGTTATTTATAATATGAGATCTGAATAAAACTTTACTCTTAAAAAGATCGCAATAATTAAGACACTGACAGGAGTAATATACGTTATCTTCTACATTAGGACACGAAAGAAAATACAGTTTGAAAACACCATGTAAAACGCCCCGCTGTTTCTAATATAAAAAAAGAAATATTAAAATACATCAATTCTCAGTGTAAAAATCCCCCGGTACACAAACATCATCCATTCATAAAACCACAGAAAACTCACTGATAAAACAGAACCGGAGAAAAATTATGCCTATATTTTTTCCATCAGATATAAAGCTGTATTCATAAAAATTGGGGCTGCAGGTAATTGGATAAAAATCACACAATAGATAATATTTTTAACAAAATGATAATACAAAACTATACCAATAACACATTTTTAGAATTTCAATTCTTATCAGAATGATGTTATATGCTATATTCTAAAAAAGTTTTGCAGGCCTCTTGGTAAATAGGCGTGTAAATATGAGTGATAAAAACAGATGAATTATACCGATTCCAAGGTATAGAAATACTACTCAAATAGGGATAATTATAAATGTCCAATGATGCTATTATAAAAGTTCGCGACTATATGAATAAGAATATAGTCGGTCAGCCAGAACTGGTTGATGGTCTTTTGACTGCATTGCTTGCAGATGGTCATATTCTTGTAGAAGGTCCTCCAGGATTGGCGAAAACAAGAGCTATCAAGCTTCTTTCTGAATGTATCGAAGGTAGATTCCATCGTATTCAGTTTACTCCTGACCTTTTACCGGCCGACCTTACAGGTACCGATATATACAGACCGCAGGATGGTACATTCGTATTCCAGCCGGGTCCTTTATTCCATCACCTGTTGCTTGCGGATGAAATTAACCGTGCTCCGGCAAAGGTTCAGTCAGCACTTCTCGAAGCGATGGCGGAACGTCAGATAACCATCGGTCGCAAGACCTACCAGTTGCCTGATCTCTTCCTTGTAATGGCAACTCAGAACCCGCTTGAACAGGAAGGTACATATCCGCTCCCTGAAGCACAGTTAGACCGTTTCATTATGCATCTGCAGCTGAACTACCCTGATCAGGGCACAGAATTACAGATTCTCAGACTGAATCATCTGGAATCAAAGCATGCAGCCAAGGAACAGCCTCCTGTAATTACTCAGGTAGAATTGTTTGAAGCGCGCAAGGACGTTCTCTCCGTAACAATTCCGGATATCCTTGAAAGCTACATAATCAACTTAACCATGGCCACAAGACGTCCATACAGCTACGACTCAACAGACTTAGCCCGCTGGATCAGCTGTGGTGTTTCTCCAAGAGCAACAATGGCATTGGCAAACTGCTCAAGAGTTAAGGCCTGGTTAGACGGCCGTAACTACGTTGCACCGGAAGATATTCAGTACTGTGTATACCCAGTATTCAGACACCGTATCTTCCTGTCAATGGAAGCAGAAGCAGACAGAGTTGATGCTAACCGCGTTATAGAGCTCTTGACCAAGAAGGTTGTTGTAGGTTAAGCCCTGTTTAAATAAGCCGGACATTTATTGTCCGGCTAATTAGGGCTATGCTGCTTTAACCTGAACTATAACAACAATAAAAGGATAAACTCAATGCCTAATGGGATTGAACTTACATTCGAAGAACTGATTCAGGTTCCTCCTTTAACTCAATTGCTGCCAAACACCATGGTGGCAAGTCAGCGTTATGGCATTTTACGTTCCATCAGTAAGGGACGTGGTATGGAATTTTCTGAAGTAAGAGCATACCTTCCCGGGGACGATATCAGAAATATCGACTGGCGAATCACCGCCAGAACCGGACGACCTTACACCAAAATGTTCCGTGAGGAACGCGACCGTAACGTTTACATCATTCTGGATCTTGACCCGGCCATGTACTTCGGCTCACAGGGACAGTTAAAAGCCAGACTGGGGGCACTCATTGCAGCCTCCTGCGCCTGGCAGGCTCTGGAAATGAAAGACAAGGTAGCCGGTATGATTATTCTCGGCAACACTCCGATAAGACACCAGCCTGGCGGTATGCGCAAGGATGTTCTGGCATTTATTCAGAAAATCTACGATGCCTACCAGATCGGTCTCAGAAGAAAGAATTTCGACTTCAGCCTCGGTGACGGATTAAAGCTGCTGGTCAATCACACCAGACCGGGCAGTGTGTTCCACATCATCAGTGATTTCTACAGACTTGACGACAACTCAATGCTCTATTTAAGACGTTTGAACAAGTCTCACACGGTGAGAACATACCAGCTCTATGACAAGATCGAGGTTAATATTGAGGGTAGCGGAACCATAGGGATCGATACCGGTTCATCTCAAGGCTTTATCAGTTCACTAGACAGTAATTTCGTAGAAAATTACCGTCGAATTGGTTTACACAGAATACATCATCTTGACCGAATGCTTTCAGAAACATCACAGAGAAATATCTGTATCGATGTATCAGAAGCCCTCGGTAAAAAGAAAGAGGAATAAGCCATGAAATTTGATGTTACACTGCTTAGAGATATTCATACCGGTGAACCTCCGGTTGATTTCTCATACGGATTTCTGTGGTGGATAATTCTCTTAATTATTCTTGCTGTTATCGGTTACTCTGTGTACAGACTGTTACCTTTATTCGCCGCTATAAAACGCCTTAACAAGATTGATCTGAATAATGAAGCTTTTATTCCGCTGATCAATTACTGGCTTAAGGAAACCGCGCTAATCATGTATCCAAGAGATGTCGTTGCTCCTTTATACGGCCTCAACTGGTTGCGTTTTCTTGATCAGACAGGCAATACTCACTTCGAAGATTTCTCTCATGCCTGGGAAAGTGTTATCTACAACTGGCAGAACATGGAAGTCCGCATGGAGGAAAAGAAAATGCTTGTTAAAGAATGCAAGAAGTGGATATATTCCAACATAAGGAGGAGAATATGGTGGAAAAGCTAGGATTAGGTTCTTGGTGGTGGGTTTTTCTTATCCTTGCCTTTCTGCCGTTATTAATCCGCTTTCTCCCTGGGAGAAGCAAAAAGGATGAGTTTATTTACATTACCTCTCTGCCGAAAATTCTCGAATCAGAACCTAAAAACAAGGTGTATATGATCTTCGGTTTTGCCTATTCAGCATGGATATTTTTAATGATTGCCTTAATGCGTCCGGTTTATCATGACACTCCGATCGTCATTGAACAGCCGCACAGAGACATCATTCTGGCTCTTGACCTGTCAGACTCCATGGAAATCATGGATATGCTTGACAGCGAAGGCCACGCCTTACGTAGAATTGACGTAGTAAAGGATCAGGTAAGAGAATTTATTCTGTCAAGAATCAGAACAAATTCCAATGACCGTATCGGCATCATTCTGTTCTCGGATCAGGCTCACGTACTCTCCCCCCTCACCTATGACAAGGGACTGCTTCTGAATCTGACTGAAGAAATTGATCCAAAGCTGGCCTCAGGACCTCTTACCAATATTTCTGCAGCAATCAATATGGCTATCAGCCGTTTTGAAGAGGCAGGAACCAACAAGAAGATTCTGATTCTGCTAACTGACGGCAAGAATACTGTTGAGGGAATGACCCCGGCTCAGGCTGCCAATAATGCAGCAAACCATGATATGAAGATTTACACCATCGGCTTCGGCTCAGACACCAGCACTGAAGATTTTGATGATGATGACAATTTAAGCGGCGGTAGTGCTGAAATTGACGAAAACACCCTGCAGGCAATTGCTAAAATCACTCACGGCAACTATTACCGTGCCCGTGACAGCAAGTCACTGCATAACAGATATCAGGAAATCAACTTCAATGAAACATCTGAGGAATCACCGCTCTCATTTCAACCTGATATAGAGCTTTATCAGTTCCCTCTGCTCCTGTCTCTGCTACTTTCAGTTGCAACCGGTGTTATAGTAAGGAGAACAAATGGCTGATTTTACTCTCTTACGCCCTTGGTGGTTAATTATGCTGTTGCTGCCGTTGATGTTTATCTACATCGACTTCGCAAAGCATTACAAACTGCAGAATTTTATCAACGAAGATATAATCAATTATCTTAAACCTAAGAAGATTTCCAAAAAGGATGTCGTTGAAGACGAGGATGAGGATGTCGATTCAATAGGTGAAGCGGTAACTACTGAAGAACAGAAGATCCTTATCAGTAAACCGAAACTGTGGAAAAAGTTCGGCTGGCTGATGATCCCGTACTTCTTCGGTGTGTTTGCACTTTCCGGTCCTGCCGTATCACAGGATTCAGAACTCTTCCAGAGTGATGAAAACTGGGTATGGGTTGTTGACACATCTCTATCAATGCTGGCTAAAGACCTTAATCCGAACCAGAGCCGTTTCCAGCTTGCAAGATTCAGTCTGATAGAGCTTCTGCACGCTTCCAAGTCTCATCGTCATATCTCTCTGGTTGCTTTTACAAATCAAAGCTATGTTGTTTCACCTCCGACTGATGATTCAACCACCCTGCTGTATATGCTTCAGGAACTGGATCCGTCCATTATGCCGAGAGAAGGACAGGGTTCAGATCCGATTGAAGGTCTTACTGAAGCAGTCAAGATTCTGGATCAGGACAACAAGACCCCGGGAAACATTCTTCTGGTTATAGACAGCATCAGTGAGGACATTGATGAGATTGCCCGTCTTACTGAGTTTATTAACAACTGTCAGTACCCGGTCTATATCTATGCCATAGGTACTCCAGGCGGTTCTCCAATTCAGATTGATAACAGCTACGTCCGTGATAAGAACGGTAATACTGTTATGGCCAGAACCAACTTTGAGCCAATCCACAAGCTGGCAAAGGATACGGGTTCCAAGGTTTACTTTGAAATGGATAACGAAGCGCCTCATCTTGAACAGATGTACTCATACAGACATCCTAAGTATAAGGTCACCGACAAGAGTAAACATACCCACAAGGATATCGGATACTACTTCATGATTATCTGTCTTGTTACTGCAGTATGCTTTGTAAGAAACTACTTCTTCGTTATTGCTCTTGCCTTCACCATCACTGCTTCTGCTATGCTCTCCCCTACCGAAGCCTGGGCAGACGATGATGACGTTGATCCTAAATACATCAACTCACACCCTAATGAATACGGTTATGATCTGTTTCAAAAGGGGGAAGTTGAGAGAGAAAATAAGAATTACGATAAGGCCAAAGAGTACTATGAGAAATCACTGGTTCATCTGAAGGATCATTTCTGGAGAGGCAATGCCAACTACAGACTCGGTAAATATGCAGAGGCAGCATCCGAATACGGTAAGTTAGGCAATAATGCTGAAGCCAAGTACAATATCGGCAACTGCTTTGTCAACATGTATGATCCGGAGGTACCAAGCTCAAGCCTGGACGATGCCATTCTGGCATATGATCAGGCACTGGAGCTAGATCCGAACCATGCTGACGCTAGTATGAATAAAACTGTAATTATTGAGTTTCTCCGCAAGAAAAGGGAAGCTGAAAGGGCTGAACAGGAAGCCAGAGCCAAGGAAAACAACCTGACAGGCCCTACCTCAGGCAGTTCAGGATACCTTGGTCTGCAAAACAGCCTCAGCGGTACAACCCTGTTACAGCGCAGAATGATTCTTCAACAAAGTAAGAAAAACTACAAAACGACGGAGCAGAAATGGTAAAGCTTAATTTATTCTTTAAATTGCTGATAGTTGTCTTGCTCTGCACCTTCGGCGGACTACAGGCAGCTGTCGCAAAAGAGGATACCACAGTAAAGGTATCTACCGAGCGTGAGATTTTAAGCGGCAAATCCTTTAATCTCAAGGTTATTGTAACCACAGATAAGGTTCTGACCGCTGACAGCATCAGCTATCCGGACTTAAAGGAAAAGTTTCAGGTGGGTAACTTCAAGTTTACCAAGGAACAGTCTGAAAAAGATCCTTCAATGAATGTGTATAAATGGGACTTCCCGCTGCTCTCCAGCAAACCTGGGGTTATCAGCGTTAATCCATTTACCTTCAATAATACAAACATCAAGTCCAGCTCTTTCCAGATTCAGGTAAAGAAGCCTGCAACCAATGAGTATGCCAAGCGTTTCATTAAAACAATGCTGCGCTCACCGAAGGTATATGAAGACCAGCTGGTAATGTACCGCGTTGAAACCGATATTCTGCCTGATGTAAAGATTCAGACATACACTCCTCCTAAAGCTGAAAATGCCCGCATTGAGCTTTATCAGGAAAAGGTAATCAGTCGCGTGAGCAAGGATAACTCCCGTGCCAACCCTATTTACAAAACCCAGATTCGCGAATATAAGATTATCTTCAACAAGCCGGGTCGTCAGGTAATTGAAGGTCCTTCAATTTCCGGGATAATCAAGAGTAGCAACAAGTCCTTCATACAGAGCGGTGAAAATCAGACTATTGAGGTTAAACCTAACCCGGAACATAATCTGGTTTCAGACAATGTTACCGTTCACGTTCAATGGACTCCGGAAGATCCTACCGTTAACGTAGGACAGGCTATTACAAGATCCATCACTTTGAGAGGCCATAACAACGCCATCTCCCAGTTCCCGGATCTGTCAATTCCTGAAATGCCTAACTACGATATCTATGTGGAAACAACCAAGCAGACTGAAAAGCTGATGAAAAACAAGACTTTCATCTCCACAGTAAGTATCAAGCAGGTGTTTGTTCCTAAGAAGAATCACGATACATTTGAAATTCCTGATCAGACTTTTGTGTGGATGAATCCAAACAATAATGAAAAGAAGGAAGCAGTGATCAAAGGGGCTCAGTACGAGGTTTCCGGATTCAGTTTCAATGACTATATTCCTAGAGACCCTCGTTACACCCACTGGATCTTCATGTCAATCTTCGCCTGTATCTTCCTGGGTATCTTCGGCTACTACAGTGTAATATGGTATCGTGAACGTGTGGGCATTTACGGCAAACTCCATCAGCTCATGGATTACCGCAGTTACTGGAAGCAGTTACGTAAATCCTGGTCTAAGAATGATCCGTACCAGACAAGAAACGCCATTCTGGAGTGGGCACAGAAGCGCTGGCCGCAGTACACCATAGTTGGTTTAAGTGACTTACCGTTCTATGCCAACAATAAACAGGCCTTCGATAATCTTTCCGCAGCCTGCTGGTCTCCTGATAAACAGGCCTGGAATGATTCAGAAATCAGAAAGGTAATCAACAGAAACAAAGACTACAGGAAGCCTAAGATTAAACATGGCATCAACCCTTACGGTCTGAATGGTGAAATATACGAAACCGTTACTCAGAAGATGAAGTAACCGGTCGCCGGATAAGACACCCAGTGTTATAAAAAAGGAGGTTTAGACCTCCTTTTTTAACATATGATATTATATGACTTATACCGGCAGTCTATAATTACCCTGATGCTCCGGATTGCCTGTTCCGGTCACCCTTTATCTAAACAGCCTTGCGAGGCATTTATTTTTAGCATTTAAATGATGGAAAGATGTATGAACGACTTCATTGAAATATTAACCAGTTTTAAATTACTAAAAAATGCCGTGGCCTCTCTGGATTCCTCTCAGCTTGCTGATGTTATCAACCGGCTCCAGAAAATCTATGATGAAAAAAAAATCGTTGAAGAACTGGACGCCAGAAAACGTCAGGAACGGGAAGAAGCATTAAAGGCCATAAGAAGCATCATGGCAGAGAACAGACTGACAGCAGAGGATTTAAGCCTTCTCGCTGAGGATACCGCCGGCGAAAAGACAGTCAGAAAAAGAGTAGTTCCTCCTAAGTACAAATTCACTGATGAAAACGGCACGGTTATGACCTGGACCGGACAGGGAAGAACTCCGCTTGCTTTCAGACAGTGTATTGAACGGGAAGGCAAGTCCATGGAGGACTATTTAATCAAACACGAATAGCATCGTTATCAGACTTCCCTGCACTGATAGTCTGTCCCTGTTTTTCTGCTATAATAAACCGCAGTTGCGGATAGCGCTGCAGGTTCACGGTTCCCGCTACCAATAGCATAAATTATAATAGAGATTTTAATATGAATTACCGAATTATCGACATCAGCTGCTTTCTTATTTTTTTTGCAGCATGTGTTTACTGCACCTCGTTTTACTACTACCCTACTGAACTCATGTGGGCTCCGGACAATTACGGATGGCTCTACTATGCAGACTATCTTTTCGGGAACTTTACCCATTTTAATCTGCATCACCTGTGTGAAAATCTTATCGGTCTTTTCATTATCTGGTTTTTCTTCTACAGTTCCAGTGTTGACGGTTTTCTGGATAAGACAGCCAGTCTTCTGGTATCAGCACTCAGCGTTACCATCTGTCTGTATTTCTTCACCGATATTGATGAATACGGTGGCTTAAGCGGTGCACTGCACGGCATGGTGGCCTATGCAGCATTACTCCGTTATATTAAGGATCGTGATATAAAGGGATTCTTCCTTCTCGTGGGTCTTGCAGCCAAACTCTGCGCTGATTATTTCCTGCCGGAAAATCTTTCCTTCAACGAGCTTTCTCAGAAACTTTACGGCGACACCGTATTACTGGAAAAATTCCTGGGATCTCAACATGATATTCATTTCAGTGTATGCAAAGAGGCACATCTCTACGGTTCTTTAGGCGGACTTGTGTTAGGCTTTATGCGCTACTTTTTTACAAAGAACAGAGATTTCGTTGTAAGCCGTTCAATTGACGGTTAAGCTCTCTGTCAGATTCAACTGCTGATGCAGACAAATGTAAAAACACCGGATTATCTCATATAATCCGGTGTTTCTTTTTATCTCTGTAACTGTAATAGATCTTCAAAAACAAATCTGATTTAAGACATGAACCGGATGATGTTTTTTCTCATACATCCTCTTTCAGAAAATTGAGGAGACGGAATATCCTGAACCGGTTCGTACAATATTCTTAATTCCGAATCACTGCCTCATATCAGAGATTGAGATTCTTTAATGATTCATTGATAGCACGGAGAGCCTCTAGAGGCTTGTCAGCTCTGGTTATAGGTCTGCCGATTACGAGATAGCTTGAACCGTTTCTGATGGCATCCTCAGGAGTAACAATTCTAATCTGATCGCCGGCATCAGCAGATTTTGGTCTGATTCCCGGTGTAACCAGCTTAAAGTCAGAGCCTAAACTGTTTCTTAACATTGATGCTTCTCTGGCGCTACATACAACACCGTCAAGACCGCAGTTCTTAGCCAGAGTGGCAAGACGGAGAACCTGCTCATTAACATCACAGGTAATGCCGATACTTCTCAGCTGTTCTTCATCCATGCTTGTCAACACGGTAACGCCGGTTAAAAGCGGTCTGTCTTTACCGTACTGCTCTAATGATTTAACAGCTGCCTCCATCATTTTAAAACCGCCAGAGGTATGAACATTAACCATCCACACACCTAAATCAGCCGCAGCGGCAACTGCTCTGGCTACAGTATTCGGAATATCATGAAACTTTAAATCAAGAAAAACCTCAAACCCGAGGTTATTTAACCGAGTTACAAACTGAGGTCCTAAATGAGTAAACATTTCTTTACCAACTTTGAGACGGCATTCTGATGCTGAAAGCTCGGAAACCAAAGCCATTGCTTCTGATTCTTTCTCAAAATCCAATGCCACAATAACCTTTGGATCATTTACCACAGTATTTATAGAACTCATAAAAAACGCCTCAAACATGCAAACTTATTTATAAAAACAAACACCTGAATAAACGGAACTGGCAACTTCCTGGAGCCAGCGCATACACATGATATCAAGAAATCTGCCTCTTCCGGGCAGACACTTATTTCGGGAATGATGTAAAACCTAAGCTTTCCCCCCGTGAAAACTGCAACCTGACCGAAAATCAAGCATCATCAGTGCCTCGGCATAGGTATAGAGTCACATCTATACTCTGCCGAACATCCTCTGCCCTGTTACTACTTTAATCCTGACGGCAGATAATTATTCTACCCGGGGATTTTTTACAGAAATACAAAACAGTGGTTATATGACGGTTAAAGCCATATTGAGCGAGATTTTATTATATTCGTCACTGTTTGTAAACCATATAAAAATCAGCGCTTAAGTTGTCACGGCATGATTAAATATCGTTTAAAGAAATGGTAGAAATTAAGCATAAAAGAATCTGATTTACACCTTTTGCAGGTTAAGTCCTCAATAAATAACTTATGATTTAAGCATAATACAGAGTGCTTTTCTTTGGAATAATTGACAAACTTTGGTTTAACATATAATTTCTTTGGATTCAGGGGATGAAACTATGGATTATAAACAGATAAAAAAAACAGGCAAATGAAATACTGAAGAACAGAATATCAGAATACTCATATATAGACTTTAACCTTCCTGATTCCGGGACTAATTTCTGACATTGATTCCGGAAATAGGACTAAGTCGAAAGGTCGAAATCCTTGATTTTCTAAGGAAAAATCG
>OMYE01000031.1 GCA_900315145.1 uncultured Pseudomonadota bacterium
AATATAAATATTAAATCAACTTATAGGAAGGAATCATTGCTCAATGAAGGTACAATGTATCTTGATGAAGAAGGTCAGATGTCGGATATATTCCAGGAAACTCCGGCTACCAAGCAGGGGCCTAAGCAGAATGATCCTAATACAAGACCAACTCAGTTATCAAAGAATGCTTCATGGTTAAGACTTTACTAATATGAAGAGTAGATAAGCAGATGAAAAGGTTCAGCAAAAGCTGAACCTTTTTTTGTGTCCGGAAGAATCAGGAGCTTTTTTTCTGTTTTGCATCTTTTTAGAATAGAAACGTGAGCGGATTAAGTGTAATTTCAATATCGTAGTGAAAGAAACAGATAAAAAAGAATTCTTGATAATGTGCTAATAATTGTCTTTAAAGAGTGATGTAATTATTAAGAAAATATAAAATATCTTTAAGTGACGGCGGTGAGCGTTTGGTTGACAATTACATTTATGAGTAGCGGAGTGCGGTTCAATGGCTAATAACACTCGAATAAAAATGGACAAGTCTGAGGGTGAAAAATACGAAGATAGAGATAATGGAGTTACGGTATTCTGTCACAGGTCCGGCATGGTTCCGGCTGTTATTATTGCATCGGCTATGGTTCAGCTATTTTACCCGCTATCTGCTTTCGCCGGCAATCCCAATCTAAAAAATAAGGCGGAGGAGAATGCTGTTGCAGGTAATCTTTCCGTAGCAGAAGGTCATTTCGGGGTTAAAGCCTTAAGTAGTCCCCCGTCTGTTATGCTGGTTCTGGGAAAAGATATCGGTATGTTTGAACCTGCCTATCTCAATACCTCTGATATTGATGGTGACGGCATAACGGAAATAATGTTTGATCCGTCAGTTGATTATGAAGGGCTCTTTGATAACAGACTATGTTATAAATATAATCCGTCCAACGCTCCACTTACGAATAAATCCTCAGCAGTCCCCGGAGAGACGTCAGGATTCTGGTATCCTTCAGTAAAGTCTTCTGTTAAGCGCGGGCGTCTTCCCGGATGGTCTCAGGAAAAAAATGCCGGTGTATGTCCAGGGTATGGAGAGTGGAGTGGTAATTTTTTAAATTATCTGACGGCCACCCCGATGGATATTCTGCGAAAGGCGCTATACGGCGGAATACGTACTTCTGATGCCATAGGGAATTCCCGCAGAATATCCGCGGGGGAGGTTAGATATCATGAAGGAGGTAATTCCTATCCGTTGATTAGTCACGGGGCGGTTGCTGTAGGATATCCCGCAAAGGCCAGAGTGCTGGGAAATTTTATGCTCGGCCGGGATTTCACCGTAAGTGATTTTACCGGACTTTCAGGAACACTGAAAAACGATGAGAGTTATCTGTTTGCGGTGACCGAGGATAATGGTAATCATGCTCTTTATGCTCCGGCGGTTCTCCGCTACGGTCTCGTGCGGGGAGTGGCTATGCCGAATGTCAGTTCTGAAAATATCCGGTTTACCTATCCTGATGAATGGCTGGGGCTTCCTTCATTTGTTCTGAAGAAAAATGATACTGAGAAGTCATCCGGCAGTGAAAACAGATTAAAAACCCCGTCTAAGATTATTGATGGTAAGCTGACTGATGAAAAGCTGTTTACCAATCCTCAGGAAAGCCGCACCATGAGTTTATCAGTGGTGGCATGTTCCGGCAGTTTTCATGATGAGAGATACTGTAAAAATTACGGTTCTGTAAATAAACCAGTATGGCAGCCGGCAGGTCTTTTGCAGAAATATGGTGAATCGTCTGTTCTACCGGTAAAATTCGGGCTGATGACCGGAAGTTATGTGAATAATCTTTCCGGTGGCGGTTTGAGAGCTGGTACTGCCGGTATTGAGAGGGAAATATACGGTTCCTCAGCAGGTTCTGAACACGGAAGTCAGATTCTTCCCGGGAGTTTTAACTATCATGCTGTTGATTGCTCAGGTTCGGGAAACTGCGGAATTATCCCGACTATCAATAATCTTAATCTTTATGCAGTTAACAGCAGTATATCGGCCAAACGGAGGGGGTATGGTCAGACTGTCCGGGACAATGACAGGTATCTCTTTACGGATTGTCATGGCAGTGATCCAAATATTATTGAGAGTATGTTCTCTGAAAACAACGGAGGAACACGGCACTGCGGGTCATGGGGAAATCCTCTGGGGGAGATTCTTCATGCATCTATGCGATATTTTCAGCAAAGACCTTTGGCATCAGGAAACTTTTTTGAAGACGTATTGATGATTGGAGAGGCTGATAATGAATTGAATGACTCTCTTTCTCAGTCAGAAAAACTCTCTTCAGCTGTTTCTCTAGTCATATCAACCCAGGATATAAGTTTTGATGATGACCGTCAGGCTTATGCGGAAGACAGAGGGGCGCTCCAAAAAGAATTTGATTATATTAATTCCCGGATAAAAAAGGATCATTACCGTAATGCCGGAGAACTCCCGGTTGAGGGAATATTCGGGATAACGGATGATAGTCAGGATATATACAATAACATTCCGTCACCGAAGAAAGCTTCGGATTTACGGCTTATTAAAGGTGTATCCCCGGAAACAGCCTATCAGTACGGAAGCTATAACGTTGCTGCCGTAGCCTCTCTTTTCGGGAGAACCCCACGGGCCGGTGTTAAGGACGGCACGCTTTATGACCGCTCAATATCAACATACGTCCTTTCTCTTGATGATAAAAAAAATCAAGTAGCTATTAATTTTCCGGCAGGAAACGGACGTTTTATAACAGTGAATATTCTTCCAGTGGCTCAGACAGTGGTAGCCGGGAGCAGGGATCATTCCGTTGCAGGTCACGACAGAGTAATGCCCGCAGGAGTTGTAAATCTGGATATACTGCGTCAGAACGGGCGTGGCGGGACATTCAGAGTGACCTTTACGGATTCACCATATGGAGTCAATACAGACAATTACAGTGTGGTTGAATACGACTATCAGATTATAGTTAGCAGTGGCAGAAATGCATATGTCAGAATAACCATGAAAAATGTCTACGAGCACGGGGATGCCGTGCTGCATGCCGGTTATGTGATAACCGGCGTGGAGAATAAAGGGACATTTTTTGATTTATCCACAGTGGGTAACGGAAGTAATTCGCATTATCCAGGTAATATCCATGCAGTTGATAACATTATCAGCGATATCCAGATGATTAACTGTCTTTCAGGTTCATCATTCAGCAGTATTAAATCTGTAGTTGCCTCCAATAACAGCTGTATGGAGCCTAAAGGATCTGGTGATAAGTTAAGGCAGAACAGCCTGTTTGCAGCTGACATGATAGATGGTTATTATCAGAATTACATTATACCGTCTGCAGAATTTTACTACGGAAACAGAGCAGCGATTATCAGCTTGACGGGGAACGGTCAGTTAAATAATCCGATTGACAGAAATATGCTGCCGGGTAACGGAAGTTACAGCGGGAAATATGGTATTTATGAATCAGGAAGAATCTTTCGGGTAAGACCAGAATCTGTTACTTTCAGTGATGATTTCTATTCTCCATTGCGTCTTGCTGCGAGATTCGGTATAGGAAGTCATGATGATACGGTATTTAATGATGCGGCAAAGGATATCATTCCGGAAAACTACTACCGGGTAAAAAATCCCGGTGATATATATACAGGACTCGACACTCTTTTGAGACATATAACAGCCGCCGGAGTAAACATTGACTTGAACCGGCATGTGCTCAGCACTGATTATGAACTGCAGGCGGAGTACATTCCAGGGTACTGGCAGGGTGATTTAATAAAAAAAGTTTTGTCAGACAGCGGGAAATCATGGCATGCAGCTGATACCTTCGCCCGGATTTCTCCGGATGAGAGACTTGTCATGACTATGGATTACGATGCCAACAGATTACGCCGGGTTTATGCTGCGGACATCAGTCTGAATTCCTCCGGATATTCCTATATGAATGCATCATATAAGGAGGGAGCTCTGGCTAATCTGGGGGAGAGTACTGTCCGGAGAATTATGGCTGGAGCGTCAGCCGTATCGGAAAATGATGTGACGAATAAATCACTACATGATGATGGTGATAAAGCTTTCACTGAAGAGGAGCTTATTTATGTTGATAAACTGATTCGCTGGATTCTGGGGGAGCATCAGTATGAGGATGACAGAACAGAACAGAATATCACCGGTTTTACTTTGAACGAATCCAAACTCTTCAGAAAAAGAATCAGTATGCTGCCCCTTAACAATGTAAACCGGCCGGAAGAGTCAGTGGAGAATGAAAGATTTGTTCTCGGGGATATAACAGGCGACAGTATGGTCAGTTACCGTGACTATTCCGGAAGAGGCTTTATCGCCTTCGGAGCTAACGACGGTATGCTGCATATTATTGACGAAGAGAACGGCTGTCCGGTGGTGTCTTATATCCCGTCTGTTATGCAGTCCTCTCTTGCAGAACTTACCCGACAGAATTATGGCCGTAATCACAGGGCATTTGTTGAAAACGCACCAAAGGTTTATAAGGATGTTGCTGCTGGAAAGATTTATCTTTACGGTACCTACGGCTCCGGGTTCAAGGGCGGGTACTTACTTAATGTTACTGAACTTGGGAATATTAAGCATTTAAGTGCTACTGATAGATTCAGAGCGCTTAATGAGAATTCGGAAAATCCGCTTCTGGTGTGGGAAATCCGCGGAAAGGATGACAGTTCTGCCACCGGCGATTCCCTCTATATTGGAAAACAGGTTAATCTCCCTTCAATTATGTTTATCGGTAGCAGTAAAAAGAATCCTGATGAAGGTATTCCCTATCTTGTCTATGGAAGCGGCCCGGAGTCTGCAAAAAAAGGTCTGGTCATAGTAGACATGCTTTATAAGAGTTCCTTTGCCGGTGATAAATGTCCTGTTTTACGGGACAGATTCCGTCCGTGTATTGTTAATCAGATTGCCACTCCCGTCCGGGATCCTTGGGGTTTTAACCGGGATAATGCTCTCACAGGAATTGTTACATACAGTGAAGGATTAATTCCTGAGGAATCAAGGTATACTCCGGCCATGAATTATAAAGCTCTGTATTTCGGAGATCTTTTTGGCTATCTTTGGAAACTTGATTTACTTAAAGACGGTAACAGCCTGTTGAAGCCCGAAGACTGGTCTTCACCAAAAACTGTTTTTCAGGCAAAGGATATTAATGGTGTGGCTCAGCCTATAACGGCTATGCCGGCTCTCGGTTTCCATCCTCATGGCGGTATAGGTATTGTTTTTGGGACGGGGAGTCTGTTAACAGAAATGGATCGAATAGCTGTTTCAAGGGTATATAACGATTCCCAGTCGGTATATATGCTGCGTGATGACAGCGATACCGACCCGTCTGTTAATGTATCGTCAGACACGGAACCTCAGATGATGAGATGTGACGAAGATAATGATGATACAGAAGGCGGGAATACAGAAAACGCTGAGGAAAGCAGAAACGGCAGAGGTAGATGCCTCGCATCATTTGAGCAGGTATATGAGAACGGTGAGATTTCCTTGCAGCGCATCGATGACCGGCCTAAGAATATTGAGAACGGCTGGTTCTTTGACCTCGCATCTGTTGATCATAAAAATGAATTAAGCTACAGTACGGGAGCCAGAGTGGTGACTCAGGTTTTAATTGCTGATAAAAAGCAGATGGTTCTTAACGTTAATATTCCTGATACCGGAGGTAATTATGAGAGTGCCGGCGGCAGCTCATATATCATGCAGGGAGACTGGGTCATGACCGGAAAGGCCTTGGTTAAACCTCTTAGAACCGTGGCACATTTAAATGCTCTGACAGGTGAAGGGGAATTTAGACTTAACAGCCGTAAAAAGGTAGAGTTCTATTACGGCCTTGAGGGTATAAGAGGAAGTCAGTCCAGTTTTACTGTAAAGGGGGAGATGGAATAATATAACCGGTGTCCGGGAGTAATGCCATATTAAAGCAGACCGGTATTATCCCCGGACAGTATAATCTGAAGCTGAGATTTTTCCGAAGCATTCACTCATGACGGGGTTCTGTTTTGCTATTTACCGGCAAGGTGCTTCAGATAGTTCTCGAATTCCTGTGTTCTTGACCAGTATTTTATGCCCCAGTTGTCAAAATTCCATTCATCCGTATAGCCGTTGCACTCGTAGTCAATGTAGTAGAGAAGATTGTTATGAACCACGAAATTTGTGGGAAAATAATCTATGTTCAGACCGTTGGCCTTGGCATTCTGGGCCATGATTCTTACCTGGTCGAAATATTTATCCACAGGAACATTATCTCTTACAAGTTCAAATATAGTAGAGCCGTCAATATATTCTTTAAGGATACGTTCATTAGCGGTATCGACCTCGTATTTATGCGGGATTCTTATACCGGCAGAGTTCATAATCACGGATTTCGGCAGTGATTTTATCACCGAAAGTATAGTAGTCGCACGGTTCGTGATGAATCTGCTTCAGCACGAAATACTTTCCGTCTTTTTTCACAAGACAGGAGTATCCTCGTTTGCCTTTGCCGAGAAGTTTCTGCACCTGATAATCTGTGCCGTTAATTGATATGGAGTTCATAAAAATATCTCCGTATATGCAGGTGAAGAGCAGAAAAAAAAGAATGAGTATTCAGAATATTTCTTTTGTGACATTCTAGCACACAAAAAACTGCATAAGCCCGTTACCCGTGGGTGTCATTATTTTTCCACCGAATGCATGGGTGTGGAACTGATGATAAAACGTCTTCAGATGTGGAAATTAAAAAAGGGAGGAACCGGAGGTTCTTCCCTTTTTAAGTAGCTAAAGCAGCTGGTATATCAGCCACGTCTAAAAAGCTTACAGGGCGCTGATAGTATCTTTCTGCGCCTGCAGTTTGGTAAGACTTTCCTGATAGTTAACCAGCTTTTCCTTTTCTTTCTCTATAACATTCTGAGGAGCCTTTGCTGTAAAGGTTTCATTGCTCAGTTTACCATTGATGCGGGCAATTTCCGCATTAACCTTGGCAATCTCCTTGTCAAGCTTGGCCAGTTCCTCATCTTTGTTGATAATGCCTGCAAGAGGGAACAGTACTTCACTGTGACCTACAATCTTGGCAATGGCAGGAGGGAATTCAACAGCAGAGGTATCGATGTTTTCAAGGTTTGCCAGAGACTTGATGAAATCAGAATTACGGCTGATGATATCAAGTTCCTCCTGATCACCCTTCATAATAGGACTTAACTTCTTAGAAGGGGCGAGGTTCTTTTCAGAACGGAGATTGCGGACAGCAATTACCAGTTCCTTGATAAAGTCGAGTTCAGATACTGATTTCTCATCATATTCAAAGGCTTTTTCTTCCGGATAGGCCTGAAGCATGATGGAGTCGCCCTCCTTGATATCCTTTCTGATAACCGGAGCAACGCTCTTGTAGATTTCCTCTGTAATGAAAGGCATTATAGGATGAGCCAGACGGAGAATGTTCTCTAAAACATCCATCAGGTTGTAAAGAGCTGCATTCTTCCTCTTTTCACCGCCGATAGCACTTGAATCATCCTTGCACCATAATACCGGTTTTGTAAGTTCAATGTACCAGTCGCAGAATTCATTCCATACAAATTCGTACAGAGCCATGGCTGCAAGATCAAAGCGGTAGGTTTCAAAGCTGTGGCGAACTTCCTTGATGCAGGCTGCCAGTTTGCTGCGGATATATCTGTCAGGTAAGGAGTAATCAGCAAAATCTGGTTTGGTGAGGGTCTTGTTTTCAACGTTCATGAGAACATAACGGCTGGCATTCCATAATTTATTACAGAAATTGCGATAGCCTTCAAGACGCTTCATATCCCAGTTGATGTCACGACCTGTAGATGCCAAAGCGGTAAGTGTGAAACGGAGAGCGTCGGTACCATGAGCTGAAATTCCTTCTGGGAACTGCTTTTCAGTTCGTTTAGCAATCTTGGCCGCCTTTTGAGGCTGCATCATATTGCCGGTACGTTTCTTAAGAAGCTCTTCGAGAGTTACACCGTCAATCATATCCAGAGGGTCAATAACGTTCCCCTTGGACTTACTCATTTTCTGACCTTCTTCATCGCGGATAAGACCTGTCACGTACACGGTCTTAAACGGAACCTGAGGCTTGCCGTTCTCGTCTTTAATGAAGTGCATGGTCATCATAATCATTCTAGCTACCCAGAAGAAGATGATATCAAAGCCGGTAACCAGTACACTGGTAGGATGGAATGTCTTTAATTCCAAAGTGTTTTCCGGCCAGCCCAGAGTAGAGAATGTCCACAGGCCGGAAGAGAACCAGGTGTCCAGAACGTCTTCATCCTGTCTCAGAGTTACGTCCGGAGCAATACCGTACTTTGAGCGTACCTCTTCTTCATTATGGGCAACGTATACTTTGCCGTCGGCGTCATACCATGCCGGAATTCTGTGTCCCCACCAGAGCTGACGGCTGATACACCAGTCCTGAATGTTGCGCATCCATGAGAAGTACATGTTTTCATACTGTTTTGGAACGAACTGGATATCGCCATTTTCAACGGCTTCGATTGCCGGCTTGGCCAGAATACCAGCGCGTACGTACCACTGGTCTGTAAGCATCGGTTCAATAGGAACACCGCCACGGTCACCATACGGCTGCATCAGAGTATGTGCTTCAATCTTTTCTAAAAGACCAGCGGCATCAAGATCGGCAACAATAGCGTCTCTGGCTTCGTAACGGTCTAAATTGCGGTACTTGGCCGGGATTTCACTGGAGTAAGCATCAGAAGGTTCTCCGTTGGTATCAAAAACTTCTGCTGCTTCACGAATCTTAGCGTCCTCGGTAAGGACGTTAATCATAGGCAATGAGTGTCTTTTACCTACTTCATTATCGTTAAAGTCATGTGCCGGGGTGATTTTTACGCAACCTGTACCCTTGGTCATATCAGCGTGTTCGTCGCCTACAATAGGTATTAACCTGTTGACCAGAGGTAAAACAATATTGGAGCCGATTAAATCCTTGTAGCGCGGATCTTCGCTGTTTACTGCTACTGCAGTATCGCCTAACATGGTTTCAGGTCTGGTGGTGGCTACAATAATGTAATCCTTGCCGTCGGCAGTCTTTTTACCGTCAGCTAAAGGATATCTGATGTGCCACATGTGTCCCTGAATTTCCTTGTTTTCCACTTCAAGGTCACTGATGGCGGTACGCAGCTTAGGATCCCAGTTTACTAATCTTTTGCCGCGATAAATCAGATCTTCCTGATAAAGTCTGATAAACACTTCCTGAACGGCGGCACTGAGACCGTCATCCATGGTGAATCTTTCTCTGTCCCAGTCCACAGATGTGCCTAAGCGACGCATCTGACGGGTGATGGTTCCGCCTGATTGTTCCTTCCATTCCCAAATCTTTTTAATAAAGGCATCGCGACCGTAGTCATGGCGGGTCTTCTGTTCTTCAGCAGCAATCTTTCTTTCCACCACCATCTGTGTGGCGATACCTGCATGATCGGTACCTGCCTGCCAGAGAGTGTTGTCACCGAGCATGCGGTGATAACGAATCAGTATATCCATGATGGTCTGCTGGAAAGCATGTCCCATATGGAGTGAGCCTGTTACATTAGGAGGTGGTAGGCATATGCTGAAAGCCGGTCTGGATAAATCCATACTAGGACGAAAATACTTTTTATTCTCCCAGTTCCGGTAAATTTCCTGCTCAATAGCACTTGGATTATAAGTCTTTTCCATTTGTTTTCTTCTTTTTTTAAGCAAAACATCTCATGATGACATGCTGGTACATGTCACCGTTAATGGCACTCGCAAAGATTATACCGGTGCTTAATGTCAGATTAACATTATTGCTATGTATATGACGCATACGGGTAAACATCTCTGGAGAAGGATACGATAATGTAGGTAAGTGATACAAATCGCTAATTATCCCCGACTATTTTACTATATGTATCACATTTTTTCATTTTATTTTATTTTTTGAAAAAAACGTTCTGGCGCAGAGTGAATACTGTGAGAATTATGAAAAGGCTTAAGGGAAATGTCAGATATAGATGAATGTTTTACCTGCAGAGTCTTACGGGGCCGTACAGTCAGGAAATGAATATCAGTATGCGGTATACAGACATATCTGTGGTATCTTTATCTAATGGGTAGGAATTCAGAATATTGAACGAAAATATTGTAAAACCAATCATAAATAATTATTATATTTATATAATGCGTATTGGAACAGTTTAGCATCATTAAAACTGACACTGACTGATGTCCGGCAGATCATTGTTTTTTTAATATAATTAAAGACGGCATAACAGCAGACAGAGTCTGTACCGGAACCGTTCCCCGTTCAGGAGTTCTGTTCCCTCTGTCATTCAAGGAAAAATAACTGAAAAGTAAATATCTGAAATAAAGATTTATTTATGAAGACGATAATAAAATTATTCGTTGCCCTGTTTATCATCGGAGCTTTGATATATGGCGCAATTGAAGGAGGCCTGTTATGGCTTCAGTATGAACAGGGAGCGTTTGAGGAACTGCGCACCGACAGGGATATCGAGGTCAGTGTGACATCCGGTGAGACGGCATACAGTCTTATCGGAGAGGTGTACCATCCTGAAATAAACCGCTATATTATTAAGTACTGGCTGAAGAATCATCCGGAACTTACCGGAATAAAAAAAGGCAGCTATCTGATTCCCGCCGGAAGTACCCCGACGGAAGTCCTGTCAATGATCTGCTCCGGAAAGGAACAGAGATTCAGCATTACTCTGGTTGAAGGAAATACTGTCGATCTGTTTCTAGCAAATATCACCAATAATTCCCAGTTAAAACATGTTCTGCCGGAAAAATTCGGCTATGCTGAACTTGTTAAACTGCTGGGTACGGAACATTCCAGTCCTGAAGGACTTCTGCTTCCGGAAACATATGTTTTTGTGAAAGGTGACTCTGACGAAAGTATTATAAAAAGAGCGTACAGTGACATGAAGTCCTATCTTCATACTGAATACGAAACCAGAGGAGCCAATCTGCCTTATACCGGAGAATATGATGCCTTAATTATGGCCTCCATTATTGAAAAGGAGACTTCGGTTGCAGATGAGCGTCCCCTGATTGCATCTGTTTTTGTTAACCGATTGAAAAAAGGAATGAAACTGCAGACAGACCCTACGGTAATATACGGGGTAAGGGATAGATACAAGGGGAAAATACTACAGAGTCACTTGAGTGATAAAAATGCCTATAACACGTACGTAATCACCGGACTGCCGCCGACTCCTATAGCGGCCCCGAGTAAGGCTTCCATTCATGCAGCTCTGCATCCTGCGGATACTGATTATTTATTCTTTGTCGCCAAGGGGCCGGATCCTAAGTTTGGCCATATCTTCAGTTCAACTGACAGGCAACATGCGGCAGCGGTGAAAAACTACAGAAAAGCTGTGAGTGATTACAAGAGGCAGGCGGTTTCCGATGATGTTTCACTGAAGACGGAAAAGGACAATAAGTCTGATGCCGGCACTGGCAAACATGTCGTTAACGCGAATGATGATGTGACTGAACCAGATAACTCCACTGATTTGCATTCTGCTGATTCTTCTGATAAAAAGTCATTGCATAACGCTTTACCGGTGGAAAATTCAGAAAGCCGGGACGACACCCCCGTTTCTGCTGAAAACAGGTAGTGCGGCAACATGGTCGTGGTATAAAAAGAGATTGTGCGTTATTATGTACAGACTTTTTATGTATGACAGCTTTATGTATGACAGTATATATTTCGTGAAAAGCAGAATATTTAAAAATATTATTATTGGATAAAATAGTTAAAATAAATGGCTTGAAGGCAGAAACCTGATTCAGGAAAAGCTGGAAGCTATACATTCGGAGGCAGTTTAATGGGGGCTTTTATTGTTCTTGAAGGAGGCGAGGGGGCCGGAAAATCCACAGCTGTGGCTGTGGTTAAGCAGTATCTTCTGTCTCACGGGGTTGCAGAAAAAGACATAATCGAGACCAGGGAACCCGGAGGAACGGAAATAGCTGAAAAAATCAGAACCATTCTGAAAGAAAAGAATCCTCATGAAGCTCTGACCTCTGAAGCTGAACTGCTGCTTATGTATGCAGCAAGAACTCAGCTGGTTAATCTGGTAATAAAACCAGCCCTCTCAGCCGGAAAATTTGTTATAGGCGACAGGCACGATCTCTCCACCATTGCTTATCAGGGGGCCGGCAGGGGTATGGATATCCAGAAGATAGCAGGAATAAGAGATTTGGCTATAGGTGATTTTGCTCCGGATTTAACCATTGTTATGGATATTGAGCCGGCTGCCGGAATGAAGAGAGCACGTAGCAGAGGAGAGCTGGATCGTTTTGAGGTGGAATCTATGGATTTCTTCAACCGTATAAGAAACAGCTTCCTTCAGGAGGCAGAGAAGCATTCAGACAGAATTAAGGTTGTGGATGCCGGACAGGAGCTTGATGCTGTTAAAGCGGATATTGTCAGGGTGTTAGAGAAAGCTGAAATATGTACAGTTGGTTAGAGAATCCTTTACAGAAATATCTGCAGATGAGAGCCAGTAACAGACTGTCTCATGCAATTTTGTTATGTGCCCCTGAAGGTATCGGTTCTGGAGTTCTGGCCATGGAGTTTGCCAGGCGTTTTCTGTGTCTTAGGGATCAGGGAGAGGAATGCAGCTGCCACAGCTGTATGATGCTTAAGGGGGCTAAGCATCCGGATCTCACAGTTATTGAAAGAACCGGTCAGAGCATCGGGGTGGATGCCTTGAGAAAGGGGATAAACTCTCTGGTGAGTACTCCGGTAAACGCTCATGGTAAGGTGCTTCTTATAAAGCAGGCGGATTTTATGACAGTGCAGGCTTCCAATGCACTGTTGAAAACGCTGGAGGAGCCGGCGCCGAATATTCTTATAATTCTTACAACCAGTAATATCATGTCGATACTGCCGACCATACTCAGCAGAACTATGCGGATTCAGGTGAATGTGCCGTCAGTAGCGGAACTGAACACATTTCTGCAACGTGAGACATCGTCTTCAAGAGATTTTTCTATGGAGCTGGCGGTAAGCGGCATGTCTCCGTTAAAAGTGCTGGAATGGATTGAAAACGGCAGTGACACCAAGCTCCATAAGTGTCTTGAACTGTTTGTCAATGTGATGTTAGGAAACGGTGATATCCGAAAACTGGCTGCCGACATGGAGGCACTTTTCAAAGAGGACAGTATTCTGCTCCACGGTTTTATGTATGCTCTTATAAAGGACGTTATGTATTATCAGAACGGCGTTCTGCCTGAAAATTTACGCATACTGAAAAATGAACAGGTTTTAGAGCATCTGGCGGGAATTGATCCCGAGTCACTCGGACAGGCGGCCAAAAAGGTGGTGATGCTTAGAGGAGCAGGAGTCGGTCCATCAGGAATCAAAAACAGTTTTATTAACAGCATGCAGCTGCTTTGCTGGCTAGAAAGGCTTAAAGGTTATTAGCTTTTTTCCAGGTGGAGAGAGATATTCAACAGGAGCGGTACAGTCACAGATTCCTGATTATGCGAAATACTCAGGCTCTGCCGGAAATAGCCTGTTATTTAATTCATTATTAGTTTACATGTATAAACCATGATAAAATTACACTGTTTTTTTTATCATGCATCCGGTGCAGCCGGCGGAAATGTCGATTTATTTATGCTGCAGGTTACAAAGGTATTGACTGTGAATACTATATCCAGGTACATTTTTAAAGATATTCTCAAGACTCAGGGGGCTATATTCGGCGTACTGATGCTGATTTTTATGAGTCAGACTTTTATCAAATTTATCGGCCGTGCCTCCAAAGGTAGTATTCCGGCGGAACTTGTTTCCCAGCTTCTTATGCTGTCCGTTCCGACAATGACCAATTTCATGCTGCCTCTTTCTCTGTTTCTGGCGGTGCTTTTTTCCATAGGTAGTTTCTGTTCCCAGAGTGAAATGGTAGTAATGCGCTCTGTCGGGTATTCTCATAGAAAACTTGTTGGTATTGTGGCTGTTCTGGTGTTTGTCAATGTTGCCATTAATATATGTTCCACCGGTTTTCTGGCTCCGTGGTGTGAAGCCAGACAGATTGAACTTATCAATAAGGCCAAGTCCGATCCGACTATGCTGGCAATTGACAGCGGCCGCTTTATCAAACTTAACAACAATAATGTCGTCTATGTGGAGAATAATGGTAAAGCCTCTGATGATGCCAATATTATGAATCAGATATATATTTTGTCCACAGGTGACGGCAAAAATATGCCTTCGGTAACCATCTCTACCAAAGCAAAGTCCGAGTATGATGAGGATGGCCTGTTCTGGCTTACTCTTTATAAGGGAAACCGTTATGACGGACCTGATAAAAAGAATGAATATAAGGTTTCTACATTTGATGAATACCGGGCACTTATTCCTGAAAGCGGCAGCGGCCAGGACAAGTCAAAGGTTTCCACTAAAAGTATTGATGAGCTGTTAAAGTCCGGAACACCTGCTGATTTTGCAGAGCTGGAGTGGAGAATTGTTCAGCCTGTAACTATTTTGATTCTGGTGCTTCTTGTTCTTCCTCTGTCCATGGTTAATCCGAGACAGGGGCGTTTCGCTAAATTTCTGCCGGCAATAATTATCTACATCAGTTATTATCTGTTCGCCTTCGGTTTTAAATCAAGCATCGCCAGAGGTAATTTCCCTGTATTGCCGGGAATATTTCTAGTTCCTTTTATATACTGTGTTTTGTTTACCATTCCGTTCAACCTGGTGGAGACCGAATGGTTTAACAAAATGCGGTCTAAGAGTAAACAGAGGAATAAGCACAATGTATAAGGTTGTTGATAAATATATCGGTCGCAATGTCGCCAATATGGTTGTGTACTGTACATTGGGGCTTGTTGCTTTAAGTTCCCTGATAAAATTTGTTGATCAGCTGCGTAATGTGGGTAAGGGGGAATTTGATTTTATAGCCTGTATGCAGTACGTTGGCTTGACCGTTCCTGGACAGGTGGTAATGTTTTTCCCGCTAGGGGTGCTTTTAGGAACTGTACTTGCTCTGGGGAATCTTGCTTCAAGTTCTGAACTTATAGTAATGCAGGCGTTGGGAAAATCGCGGTTCAGTATTGTCTGGAGCGCCTGTAAGGCTGTAATTCCTCTTATTGTTCTGATAATGCTTTTGGGAGAATATGTAGCTCCTGAATCAGAAAAAAAGGCTGATGCGCTGATTTCTGAGGCAGTGTCCAACGGTCAGGTGGCGGTAACAACCAGAGGTATCTGGTTTCGCGAGGGGAACAGCTTTATTAACATCTCTCTCCTGATGTCTGATGGTGATTTACAGTCAGTGACCCGTTATACGTTCAGCGATACCATTCCTAAAAAACTTCTGCGGACTGAAATAGCTGAAAGCGGTGAGTGGAAGGACGGTACCTGGATTATGAAGAATATAAGCGTTACGGACTATGGTTATGAACGGATTATCCGCAGTCAGGAGGCGGAAAAGGCATGGAATATTAATCTCACCCCTAAAAATGTTGAGGTTGTGGGAGTCCATGCCAATGAATTATCCATAAGCGGTCTTAATGAATATATCAAATATGTTACCAAAAACGGCCAGAAAGCAGACAGGTATGTTCTGGAACTTTATCGTAAGATCATCTCTCCGATAACTGTTCTTGTAGTACTGCTGCTGGCATCAAGCACTATTTTCGGACCATTAAGAAGTGCTTCTATGGGAGCACGTATTCTTGTGGGGATACTGGTAGGTTTCGGTTTTTATTTCGTTAATGAAACACTGGCTCCTTTTACTATATTCTACGGCGTGTACCCTATAGTCGGGGCTGTGATTCCAACACTGACGGTTCTCGCCTTTGCCATACTGCTACTTCGTAGGAAAAATTAAAGTCTGTTCGTTTCCGAGTGTGTGCCTGCATACTGGTTCTGCACGGAACAGGTCGGATAATGAACTGTTCGGACTCATAATATAATCTCGGGAATGGTTGAATTTTTATGAAAAAATGCTGAGTTAATTTGAGTTTTAGTGTATATAATTTAACCATTATTGCAAGCAACCGATAATAAAACTTGCACATTGAAAAAAATAATGTATTATTACACTGTCATTGCCAGAATGGCGGAATTGGTAGACGCAGCGGATTCAAAATCCGCCGGTAGCGATACTGTGAGGGTTCAAGTCCCTCTTCTGGTACCAGTAATTTCTCTTTTAATCCTTAAGTTTCCTTTTATAGTTAGTTTTGATGAGATTAATAGTGTATTCTGTTTTTCACCTGCAGGTGAGGAATAAAATCCATTATTTCTCATTTTTTTTTATGTAAAACTGTCTGTTTTCTTATTTTAGCCGGTAAATATTAAAAAACAGTGTCAGGTTAATGTTAAAGTTAAAAACATTTTTTAGTTTGCTTCCACGCCTGTTTTTTTTTCAAGATTTTACCTGTATTGATTTCAGGGGAATTTTGACATAGCATGTTTTTTTAGAGATGTTTCACGCATTATGTTTGATACAGAATGTATAATCACGAAGATTAATTCGGAGTTTCCATTTATGAAAAGATTATTTTTATCTGTATGCTGCTGTCTAGGAATGTCTATATCGTATGCTGCAGTTTCGGACATAGCTGATAATGAAAAGTGCGTTGAAGCAATGCAGAACGGTCATTATGATGTTGCCGTTCAACAGTGTGAATATGAATCTGAAAAAGGTAATGCTGAAGCAGCCGAAATTCTGGGATATATTTATTTAAAGGGAAAGAGCGGCTCTAGAGACTGGGGACAGGCAAAAAAATATCTTGAGATGGCTCTGGACGGTGGCCGGATTACCGCCGGTAAGTATCTGGCCGTGTTATACTGGAACGGTCTCGGGGTTCAACGCAGTCATGAAAAGGCAATGGAGCTTTTTAATGACTGTATACAGTATGAACGTGATAACGGTGGTGTGGACTGTAAGGTTCAGCTGGCAAAGACTCTCAGTTTCGGAACAAATACCAAGGATGAGCATCGTTATGCCAAGGATATTTATGCTGAGCTTGTTTCCAACGGATACTATGAATATTCATTAGAACTTGCTAAAATTCACAAGACCCTGGGGAACAATGATTTAGCGTACAGGTATGCGGAATTTTTTATCTGGTGGGCTAAACGGTATGGAACCGTTGAGCATTTGAATTTGATCAATACCGAGGCTAACATGGTTAAGAACAGTGTACTCGGAGCACTGTCGAATAATCAGGTTAATGAAGCGTATACCTGGGTAAAAAATGAAATATTTAGAATTAATGAAGAACATTTAAAGGCTCAGCAGACTGCCGGCGCGGATAATTCAAGTAAACAGACCGAGAAATCCGAGGCACATGCAGGTGATGCCGCCAATCCGTAGTATGACTGTTAAAGAATATTCAAAATTTTCTCTCGCTCCAATGCTGGATCTTACAGACCGGCATTTTCGTTATCTGTGCCGTAAGCTTTCAAAAAAAATGCTTCTGTATACCGAACTGGTTACTACAGGGGCAGTCATATATGGCAAGGGTGATTATCTTCTTTTTAACGAGGATGAGCATCCCGTCTCGCTACAACTAGGTGGGGCCAATCCTGCTGAACTGGCTTTTTGTGCCAGAAAGGGCGAAGAACGGGGGTATGATGAAATAAATCTCAATGTCGGCTGTCCATCCGACAGGGTGCAGAACGGGTCATTCGGAGCAGTCCTGATGCGTAAGCCAGATCTGGTCTGTGACTGTGTCAGGGCTATGAAGGATGCGGTGTCTGTTCCGGTTACTGTAAAGACTAGACTGGGAGTAGATGAGCTTGACAGCTATGATTATATTCATGATTTTCTGGAAAAACTGATTTCGGCTGGTGTGGACGGGGTGACACTGCATGCCCGTAAAGCCTTTTTGAGCGGAATGAGTCCCAGGGATAACCGTGACAAGCCACCGCTTAATTATGAGCGGGTATACCTTTTAAAAAACGATTTTCCGGATCTTCATCTGACGATTAACGGTAATATTACGTCTCTGGAGGATTCCTTAATGCATCTCCAGCATGTTGACGGTGTGATGATGGGACGGGAGATTTACCAGAACCCGTATATTCTTGCGGATGTGGACAGACTTATTTTTGGATATGAGAGCAATGTCAAACCTCTTTCAAGAAAGGAATGCATCAGATCCTGTTATCCGTATATTGAAAACTATCTGCAGAGTGGTGGGCAGATGAAGCATATTTCCAGACATTTTCTTGGAATGTTCAATCACTGTGCAAACAGTCGTCAGTACAGACAGTATATCTCAATGAATCATTATAAACAGGGAGCCGGTTTGGAAGTACTGGAAAATGCCATGAAATTTGTTGAGGATGATATTTAGGTGACAGAGTCTTTATTCTTAATTATCAATTATATTTTTCCGCAAGTCTGACGGGAGAATTCGTATATGGATGTGTTGTCTGCCAGCTTTTTTCAACTGATGAAAACAGGCGTCGGAAAGCACGTTCTTTCACAATTGATCTTATCTTAGTTCAGTTTCAGAATACCTTTTATGCTTTTAAGATGTTGTGTGAGCCAGTGATGGTTTAGTTTTACATACTCGTCAGTACATAAATTTCGATGTTGCTAACTGACAGCTCTCTTTTAATACAGTAGTCTTGCAGATTAAAACAGTATCCGGTTAGAAAGTTATTTAATAAAAACGTTTTCGGTAGCATTTAGTTTGAGAAAAAGGTATCTGTATCACAAATATATTTTTAGAATATTTGCCGTTTAACACAAATTTATCATGTTTGTTTTTATATTAGAGACTTAAATCGAAAAAAGTATTATTTATTATTTTAAAAAATTTCTAAAGAGGTAATATAAGATATGTGATGGTATATATTATATTATCTGACATATATAAAGTATAACAATATAAAATATAATCTAATTAGTATCTGACAACAGTCTTCAGGGTAATGAACTGACTGTCTGCTAAGAATTTTTAATGGAATTTAGTTGACCTTTATTTCTGCTAAAAATGACTGTTTAGAAAAGGTTACTTTAATTTTTGGTTGTAAATGAATTAAGGATGAACTAATGAAAAGAACAATTTTATCTGCACTGGTGGGATTAGTTGCTTTAAGTTTCGGGGCAGCCGTTTCGGGGCAGCCGTTTTTGCTGCAGGAATAGAAGAGGGTAAACTAACTATCTGGGTGAATGGAGATAAGGGGTATGATGGAATAGCCAAAGTTGGGGCTTTGTACGAAAAGAAAACAGGTATAAAGGTAACTGTGGCGCATCCTGACAATGTTGTTGAAAACTTTCATAAGACGGCAGCTTCAGGTAATGGACCTGATATTGTTATGTGGGCTCATGACCGTTATGGTGAATGGGTCAAGGCGGATCTTCTTGCAGAGATTGAGCCAACAGAAGAGGATTTTAAGAAGTTTGAAAAGGTGGCCTGGGATGCTATGAGGGTGAACGGCAAATATTATGGTTACCCGGTATCTATTGAAGCTATTGCCATGATTTGTAACAAGGATATTTTCCCTCAGGTACCGAAGACCTTTGAAGAGTTTGCCGATCTCAATACAGAATTGCAGAAGCAAGGTAAGCATGCACTGCTGTGGGATTATGACGACGTTTATTTTACCTATCCTATTCTTTCAGCAAACGGGGGATATGCCTACAAAGCGGATGAAAACGTGAAATACGATGTAACCAACACCGGTGTGGCTAATGAAGGTGCAAAGATAGGTCTTTCCTATCTCGTGGATATGGTAAAGAATAATCACATTCCTAACGGAACTGACCGTAACAAGATGGATACTGATTTTTCCAATGGAAAGGTGGGATGTATTATTAATGGTGCTTGGGGCTGGAGCTCCTACTCTAAGATTAATTACAGTGTTAATACCTTCCCAACCTTAAACGGTAAACAAGCCAAGCCTTTCGTTGGCGTTCTAGGTATGGTTATAAACCGTTCGTCTCCGAATCAGGAACAGGCAAAGGATTTTCTGCTTAACTACCTGCTTACTGACTCAGGTCTTGAAGAAGTCAATAATGATAAACCTTTGGGAGCCGTGGCTTTGAAGAGCTATGAAGAGAAACTGGAAAAGGATCCTCGTATTGCTGCAACCATGGCTAATGCAAAAAACGGTGACCTGATGCCAAATGTTCCGGAAATGAATAAGTTCTGGAGTTCTGTACAGACTGCCCTTAAGAGTGC
>OMYE01000094.1 GCA_900315145.1 uncultured Pseudomonadota bacterium
ACACATATTGATGTCTCCCGTCCCGGAATAATTCTGGTGAAAGCCATTGAATTTCTTGGACAGAAGATGCCGGATGAAATAGAACATGAAAAGCCGGAAATAATTTTAAATTATGCGGTAAAAAATTTTAATCCAGATCTTATTCCCGCAGAAAACCGCAGGATTGAGGCATAGATTACCACCGGCTCATGGTGATAACACCGGGATTTAATTAAAGTCCGTAATGTTTAATCATCTTCATGGCAACACCGTTAATCAGCAGCCGGTATCCTGTTTTTCTTAATAATGGCAGATGCCGGTAGTACACAGCTGAATATTACACTCTCATAAAAGCGGTAAAGTATTATGTTATAGCTGGGCAACTAATTAAATTAAAAGTGGTCAATTATAGCCGATTACGCCCATGCAACTTTTGAATCCTTGGTTATCTGATTATTCTCACAATGATTTTGTATTGTGTCTGCAAGCATACATACATCTAACAGTTCAAAACCTTGTTTTTTTGTCGAAACTAAAGGTGACGTATTTTTGCGGTTTTATCTCTTTGCTGACAGTAACTTTTACTGGTGGCTTTTTCATTATTCGATATAATTTTGTTTAAAATAGTCTCTAATTGAATCTCTTGAGATCACTTGATTCATCACACGTCCGTTCTGAGTGGCCTCAATCCAAGGTTTTTCTCCGTGAGTAAGGTTTCGTAATCCCCAGGCAGAATATGTTCCGAATGTTTGAAAAACATTCTCTAACAATTCACCATCTTCTTTTGATATTTTTTTAAACTCAGATTTTTCAGAATCCTTAAAAGTTAAATCATAAGGGGTATTTGTAAATCTTCTCCACACGCTGTATACAATGGGGCCATGCACCCACGCGAAGAAAGGCTCATCAAATAATGATCCTTTGTCATAGGCTAAAAAAGTTCCCTCTGCATAATACATAAGTTTTAGCAGCTTTAGCAGAGACAATCTATCACCACCTTCAACCTCTGCTAATTTACTTCTTTCGATAAACCAATTCGCTATAGTGAAAGCTGAATACTTTTCTGTACTTTCCATAATTCACCTAAAATTACAAATACATATTTCATACTTTAATTATAATTAATTTTTTTAAAAAATCGTGATTTAGTTCGCAAAAACATATGACTTACCTCACCTATTCTAAAACAACAATATCTTTCAACAGATCATGAAAATAGTCATACAGCTTCTCCATCATCTATCTTTTCACCTCGAAGTAATCACACATACTTTGGTAATGACAAAGCCGACAATGTGAGTAAGACAGATCTCGTATCCGTTTAAACATCTACTGCCGGCAGAATGAACCGTATCCGTCACACCAGTACTGTTCATCAAAAAGAAAAGGCAGTGATCATGCAACCACTGCCTTAAATCATTTCAGAAATAAATCAGAATACTACTTCTTTACATTGAAGAGGAAGGTAATAACGTCACCGTCATGAACGATATAATCCTTGCCTTCTGCTCTCATCTTGCCGGCTTCCTTGGCTCCGGCTTCACCGTTATAGGCAATATAATCGTCGTAGCTTATGGTATTTGCTCTGATAAAGCCCTTTTCAAAATCGGTATGAATCTTACCGGCTGCCTTAGGAGCAGTAGCACCTACCGGAATAGTCCATGCACGTACTTCCTTTTCACCGGCAGTGAAATAGGTGTGCAGCTTTAAAAGCTTGTAGCCGGCACGGATAACACGGTTAAGGCCGGGTTCATCAAGACCGAGGCTTTCCAGGAATTCCTGACGTTCGTCGTCCTCCATTGAAGCCAGATCTGATTCAACAGCGGCACATACAGGAACAACTACAGCGCCTTCCTTTTCAGCAATTGCATTAACCTGGTCAAGATAAGGATTGTCACTGAAGCCGTCTTCGGCAACGTTGGCAATGTACATGGTAGGCTTCAGGGTAAGGAAATTGCATTCACGAATCAGTAATTTTTCTTCATCTGACAGATCAAGAGTCAGAAGCTTCTTACAGTCATTAAGTACAGGAAGACATTTTTCCAGTACCTTCATTGAAGCCTGGGCATCCTTGTCACCGCCTTTAGCCTTCTTTTCCAGACGATGCATAGCCTTTTCACAGGTATCAAGGTCGGCAAGAGCAAGTTCGGTATTGATAACTTCAATATCCTCAGCAGGATTAACCTTGCCGCTTACGTGAATTATGTTTGGATCGTCAAAGCAGCGTACAACATGGGCGATAGCATCGGTTTCCTTGATATTCATCAGAAACTTGTTACCAAGACCTTCACCGTTTGACGCACCTTTAACCAGACCGGCAATATCCACGAATTCCATGGCTGCTGGAACGATCTTTAAAGGTTTATCAATCTTGGCTAAAGCTTCCAGTCTTGGATCAGGAACCGGAACCACACCTGTATTAGGTTCAATGGTACAGAAAGGAAAGTTTGCAGCTTCAATACCTGCCTTGGTCAATGCATTAAAAAGGGTGGATTTACCTACATTAGGCAAACCTACAATACCGCAATTAAACCCCATTTTTTACTCCTATTTAGTACTTGCTTTAAAACTGTTCATCTGATTGGTAGCCTTGGCTATATTCTGGGTAAACAGCACCTCAATTGATGCAAGTGCCGCATCCTTTGCCTGACTGATTAAATCCGCCTCTGATTTAGGCGGACGTCCGAGTACGAAATTAATCATTTCCTCTCGGGTAACAGGCTTACCAATACCGATACGTAATCTGTGAAAATTCTGGCTGTTGCCGAGACTGGCAATAATGCTTTTCAGGCCGTTATGTCCGCCATGACCGCCGCCGAGCTTGTACTTGGCCACTCCTGGAGGCAGGTCAAGTTCATCATGAATCACCAGTATCTCATCTGTCTTGATTTTGAAAAAACAGGCCAGAGGACCGATGCAGTCCCCGCTTCTGTTCATGTAGGTGGTCGGAAAAACCAGTCTGACCTCCTGACCTTCAATAAAACCGCGACCGATTTCACCATGGTACTTACTGTCTGATCTCAGGCTGATACTGTATTTATCGGCAATCATCTGCAGCACATCAAGTCCCATATTATGGCGGCTGTGTGCGTACTCATTTCCAGGATTACCGAGTCCGGCAATTAATTTTATTGTCATGTCCCCACCTAAAAAAACAAGTACAGTCTCGCGGACTGCACTTGCATTTCAAACTGCTTAAAAAAATATTAACCAAGCTGAACAGGAATATTCTTGCTGGTACGAACTATTTCATTCTTTTCATTAAGGTAGACAAGGGATGGCTTGTGATCCTTAACTTCATTTTCATCAAAAATACCGTAGGCACAGATAATTACCTTGTCACCGACGGCAGCCATTCTGGCAGCTGCACCATTGAGGGAAATCACCTTTGAACCGCGTTCGGCGGCAATGGCATATGTATGGAATCTAGCACCGTTTTCAACGACATATATGTCAATTTGCTCATGTTCAGCAATACCAGCGGCATCAAGTAAATCTAAATCAATACCGCAAGATCCCTCATAATTCAATACTGAGTGAGTAACTCTTGCCTGATGTAACTTGCCTCTAAGTAAAATTCTCTGCATTTTTAGACTGCCCTCTGTCTTTGAGATGAGACCTGTTTCCTTTCTCTGGCGGGGAAAGCAAACAGTTGAAATAACACATACTCTTACATATTCTGTTACTGTCTGCACAGATCTGTTTAATTTATCTACACAGACACCCTAATTATTGAAAACCGGCTCAATTTGCTTCCAAAAGTCAGATTATCAATGTGATTTTTCAAAAAATTGTGCACATTATATATTAATAAGTCTGAGTTTCATACTTAAATTAACGATAAAATCTCTCTATACTCCGGCATAAAGAAAAATAAAGCTTTTTTAAAGGAATCTGTTTTTCTTCGAAATCCGTTATCCTGGCACTCAGTATAAAAAAATTAAGATATATAAAAAGATTAAAATAATCAGTTTTCCTGAAACGGCAAAAACTCAGCCAGAAAATGTAATGCTTCCATAAGACGCAGAGAAAACAATAAAAAACAGGGTACCGTTATCCGTGTCCCTGTTTTAATGATGAATCCGGACAATTTATATGTTACAGACCGTCCGGATAAAGATTTTGAAGTCCGGTTATCATCTTTTCTCATGATACCGGAATACATCAGCTTCTCTTATCCAGAATGTTACAGGTCTGTTCAACCAGTTCATTAACCTTGTCGGTGCTCTTTACATTAACCAGCTGTTCAGCAAGGTTCTTAAGAGACTTGTTAAGGATAGGAGCAATTGAACGTTCAGCCTGATTGAGAAGATTGTTACGTGATGAATAGGCAAGACCGTCTTCATGTCTTACGATAGGTACTTCAATAATCTTAATCTGGAAATTAAGATCCCTTACCATTTCATTAATGAGAGCAACCTGCTGATAATCCTTTAAACCGAAACAGGCAAAATCAGGCTGTACGATATTAAAGAGTTTGCTTACTACGGTGGCCACACCTCTGAAATGACCGGGTCTCAGAGCCCCTTCAAGACTGTTGCAGAGATCAGGCACTTCAATATAAGACTGAAAGTTCAGTCCCTGAGGATACATGATTTCCGGAGTAGGAGTGAATACGGCATCAACACCGGCCTTTTCAAGCAGTGCCAGGTCATTCTCCAGAGTACGCGGATAGCTTTTCAGGTCCTCGGCACGGTCAAACTGCATCGGATTGACAAACACACTTACAACAACCCTGTCGGCTGCCTTCTTAGCTGCCTCAACCAGGGCTAAATGTCCGCAATGCAGATTTCCCATGGTTGGAACCAATGCAATTGTTTTTAATTCTTTTTTAAAATCTACAACAATATCTCTGATATCTGTAACACTTTTTGCAACTTTCATAAAGATCTCTTTTCTACACTTATTTATTATGATTTCCTTATGCCAGAATATAAAATACTCTGGTTTCTTTTTTTGATAATCTGTTTTGTCAGCGGTTTACTCGTTTTCCTTCAGAAATGCGAGGACTCATGTAATTATGCAAAGCTCTGTTCCGCTGTCGGATATTCTCCTGATTCAACCTTGGAAATGTAGAGTTTCACTGCATCAATAACATTACCTGTCTCCTTCAGGAAGTTGAAGGCGAATTTCGGAGTATGTCCCACGGTAAGCCCCAGAGCATCCTGCATAACCAGAATCTGACCGTCGGTCTGATTGCCGGCGCCGATACCGATAACAGGAATTCTCAGCTGTTCAGTTATATGAGCAGCCAGGTCGCGGGGAACACATTCAAGAACCAGCATGGAGGCGCCGGCATTCTGTACGGCAAGACAGTCATCAAGAAGATGCTTTCCGGCATCATCACCGCGTCCCTGAACCTTGTATCCGCCGAACACATTGACTGACTGCGGGGTAAGACCGAGATGTCCACATACCGGTACACCGTTATTCACCAGAGTTTCGATAGTGCTGCAGAGAAATGCCCCACCCTCAAGCTTCACCACATTTGCTCCTGCACGCATCAGTCTGGCGGCATTCTCACAGGCGCTTGCCGTATCGTGATATGTCATGAAAGGCATATCGGCAAGAATCAGCGCGTTACGCGTTCCTCTCTTTACACAGGCTGTATGATATGCCATATCATCAATGGTAACCCCGAGAGTGCTCTCCCTGCCCTGCATGGTCATTCCGAGAGAATCACCTATCAGTATGGCTGAAATTCCGGCCTCGTCAAATAAATGAGCGAAGGTGGCATCATAAGCTGTAATCGTAGCAAATTTCTTATGTTCATCCTTTAATTTCTGCAAGGTTGATACCGTAACTGACATAAATCCCCCGTCATTTTTTCCGTAAACACAGCTCACAGGCCGTGTTCAGGCGATACACCACTGTAACTGAAAAAAATATTAGCCGCATAAGGCTTTTCATGTGGCCGTAATTATAACACACCGAAGCCATAAATATGCACCGAATAACAGTCGTTTTTATGCAAAAAGGTCAAAGTCAGCAAGCCTTAGCGGTCTCACTTACACCTTACGGCCTTTAAGCACCGTCCGGTACCTGAACCACTCTTTTACGGTAAGGTAGTCGCATACCAGCTCACGGTTCGCACTGTGTCCCGCCCTGCCGGAGTTTTCTCCCGCAGAAACGGATCCTGAAGCAGAAAAACTGCAGTTTTTTCCGGCATTTTTTAATTTAAGCTTCAATGTGTCCGGCTTTTTGGCGCAGTCATAACTTAATCTTCTCATCTGTCTTAAATCATCCTCAGGGAGTCCGGGAATCATATCCCTGAGATACCTGCCGTCCGGCATAGCATAAGAGGAATCAATCTCGAGTAGCGGAATAATCACAAATGCTCTGTTTACAATCTCAGGATGAGGAACCTGCAAATCTTCCGTATCGATAACTTCATTCCCGAAAAAAAGAATATCCAGATCCAGAGTTCTCTCACCCCAGTGTCTGATTCTGCGGCGGTGATGACTGTTCTCAACCTGATGCAGAACATCGAGAAGATCATGGGCAGAATAACCGGTATCAATAACCGCCACCGCATTAATAAAATAATTCTGATCCTGAGGCCCCACCGGCTTGGTGAGGTAGAGTGAACTGATATCTGTTACTCTGATTCCGTCATAGCGGTTAAGCTCCTTTACCGCATTCATCAGATGTCTTTTTGAGTCCCCGAGGTTGGAGCCCAGACCGATTACCGCTTTTACCATCAATAATTTCCTAAAAAGCTAAAAACACAGACAATAATTAATCTTCATCCGTATATCAGAAAGAGTGACTTGCGGCGGAAATAATCGCCTTCTTGTTTCTTCTTTCCTTTCTGATGCGTCTTTTTTTGTCATTATTCTTATCGCTGCCGCCTTTCTTCTTCTGAGCAGTTGCCTTTTCAGCGGCTTCTGCAGGTTTGGCGTTTTTCTTTGCTTTGGATGATTTTCTGCCGCGCTGCTTCTTTTTGGTATCACCTTTGGCTTCATGATTACGGCTTCTAAGGTTATAATCCTCGTTCCAGCTCATCGCCGCATCCGCAAGAGCATCATCAAAAGCCGCTCTCAGCTTCAGAAAATCCACTGCCGCACGGAAGAACTTGCTGGCGACAATCTGATCCGGATTGTTTACGCCGTCCTTACCGTACTCCATTTCAGTCTGCAGGGTCAGAATATTGACAATAATCGCCTGCACAGTAGCCGGAATATTGGTGATAAGATTCTGAGAGGTCAGCACCTTCTGGGTGATTACGGCGACAATATCCTTTTTCTCCTTACTCTGACCGACACGCAGTATCAGTTTTCTGGTAAGACTGTCGATTAACGGCCACAAAAGCACGGCATAAAGGAATGCCGGCATGTTAGGCTTGCCTTCGCGGTATCTCTCATCGGATCTTTTCAGGGACTCGGAAATGAATTCATCAAAGAAATCACTGTCATAAACCACCCCCTGTTCCGTCAGGAAGTACTTTAATATGCCGCTTTCCCTGAGTACCTCATAACTTCTTCTGCCGTATCCACCGAGAAAGAACTTGTTCACCTCCTCAAAGAGGCGGCTGTTGTTGATATTCTTGATAAGGGAGAAGTTATCCCGGAAACCGGCGAGAGTTCTGTCTGATATGGAGAAGCCCAGCTTGGCCACAAAACGGTAGGCTCTGATAATTCTGGCCGGATCTTCAAAAATACGCACCACCGGATCACCGATGATATCAATGGTGTTCTCCATAAGGTCATAATAACCGCCGTGAAGATCGTAGATAGTGTCACTTACCGGAGAATAGTACATGGAATTAACCGTGTAATCACGACGGCATGAGTCCTCCACAATGTCGGTACCGTAATTATTATCATGAATAATAAAGCCGTTGTCCGCAGCTTCTCCGACATACTTGCTTCTGAAGGTGGCCACCTCGATAATCTCCTCATTACCAGGAGTACCGAAAACACAGTGAACAATCTTAAAGCGTCTGCCGATAACTCTTGCCCGGCAGTGTCTTACTGAGCCGACAATCTGTTTCGGGGTTGCCGTGGTGGTAACATCAAAATCCTTCGGTTCCTTTCCGAGCAGCAAATCACGGACACAGCCACCGACGATATAGGCCTTAAAGCCACGACTCCTAAGGTCCTTGATAACATTAAGGGCATTAGGAGAAATAAGGCTTTGGTCAATTCTGCCCTCGGCAGGGAACTCAAACATGCAGTGACCGTTAGTCAGTGCTATCTGTTTTCTTTTTTTAGCTTCAACAACCAGATCATATGTATCTGCAAAATCTGCTGATTTATTACTTTTATTTTTCTTTTTCAAGAGTTTCAACCTCAAATAAACATAGTTAATTTACCAGATGACAGTGAGGTAACCGGAAACACTGACTAACGGTCTCCCTTATTTTTTCCAGCCGGAAAGCCGGCACCGCGGACATCTCATCCTGAAGAGCCAGGAAGCCGGACTGTTCAACAGTTCGTAAATCCGCCTTCATTTATGCCGGCTGTTTTTGTACGGACTCCGCAGTATGCACTGTTTACTTTTATTCAAAAAGTTTTCTTTTTTCTGATGATTTTCCATCTCTTCAGAAACAGGCTTTTTACAAAAAATCCGTACTGATAAACCGGACAACGATAATGTAAACCGGACAACGATAATACTTTTATACATCAATACGGAATACGGTTAACACTGAAAAAAATAATAAGACACCGGAACTTGATTTTAATAATGAATTATTTCTGCGTCTCATCCGTCCGCTGCATCCATATACGGACGCAATAACGTTTTATGTTTAAGCAGGCCAAAAAATTCAAAAATGACACAGTGCAACATTCATAATTCAATAAAAGTCACACCAAAGGAAGTCATACATAATCATCAGTATTCTGCAGTGTAATGCTAAACACGTAACAGTATTCTGATGTTCATGACAGCTGGAGATATTACAAAGCTTGATCATTAATCAGAAGCTTTAGCATTAAATTTTATAAACTCTCAGAGACTGAACTTCATTACACCAAGCTGACTGAAACAGGTCAAATGAATGAAATCAACTAAAATAAATCAGCAAAAGTATATCAACTAAAGCAAGCTGATTTGACTGACTGAAAAATGTTGATACAGTGAGTTAACAAAATTTAATACTACAGACATCTGTTTTTATTTTATTCCTTACCCGGATAACTCTTCAGTTCATATGTCCCACAATACCAGAACAGGTATAATCCCCAAACAAGAACAAAAAGATTAAATAACAGATAAAAGAATATCAGTTTCCAAGCTGTCACGAGTACCGGTGCTTCAGGTTACTCTGTCTTTTCATGATGTCTGAAGATTATGAAATAAAAACCTCTCTCTTCCGGCTTTTATAAAGCTAGACTGTATCTGGAATGCTTATTTTATAGAGATTTTCCCCTAAAGCCGCTTCCATAATTTTCTAAGACTGCCGAAAAGACGCCGGATATTTTAGCATAAATAATTCTCATCTATACTATATTTATGTATCAATCTCCGCTTCGGTTTATTTAACGCTGATTTAACAGAGATTTTCCCGACACGGATGATACGGATAAAACTGCCGGCGAAATAATCTGCATAAAGAAAAACGGTACTCTCCGCCTGCATTTTTTTATTTTAAATGTTTGATTTAAAACATTTTTCCGCCAATAGAATTATGCAATCTGCCTGCATAATCACCAAAATAATCAAAAAATAAACAAAAAAGATGTTTTTTGCATTTTTTTTTACAAAACTGTTGACGAAAAGAGAATAAACATTCATAATGCACCCACTTTTTGGTTACGCAGTAAAGCTTGTGTAGTTAAATAGCGTTGGCTACGTAGCTCAGTTGGTTAGAGCATCGCACTCATAATGCGGGGGTCACTAGTTCGATTCTAGTCGTAGCTACCAGACTCTGAAGGGGTATCGTCAAGCGGTAAGACCCAGGGTTTTGATCCCTGTATGCGCTGGTTCGAATCCAGCTACCCCTGCCACCCGGCAGGATTAGTTAACCGAAAGTATATTTAAGTTGGGGTATCGCCAAGTGGTAAGGCAGCGGATTCTGATTCCGCCATCCCAAGGTTCGAATCCTTGTACCCCAGCCATTCAATTGATGGCTACGTAGCTCAGTTGGTTAGAGCATCGCACTCATAATGCGGGGGTCACTAGTTCGATTCTAGTCGTAGCTACCATCAGATTATATGTTGGGGTATCGCCAAGTGGTAAGGCAGCGGATTCTGATTCCGCCATCCCAAGGTTCGAATCCTTGTACCCCAGCCATCTCTACTTCTCAAACTCCTCAGTTGATTTCTGTATATAGCTGTATTTTTAGAATATTTTGTTTTTTACTCAACTTTTCTGCTGGATTTTACAGGATCAAACCTTAACTTGCGTTGGTTTTTTGAAATTAATACTCCTGCATCCGCAATACAAAATCTGTATACCAGTTAAACCGGTTGCCGGGCATTTCAACGGGCAAAGGATTATGAGTAGCTCTTTAATCATTTCAACACTGCAAAGACCTTGATTCTCAAGCCCCCTCACGGAGTAAGATTGTATAAGATCTAGATGAAGATGATCCTGGAAGAGAAAAAGCCCTTGCCGTAGTGGTCATAGCTTGAAAAGATTAGCAATGCGGTGCGTTAGATGTAGTGAACTGACTCTCCGTAATAACAAATACCACGTAAGTGTTTTTAAAGAGCACCTGAATCGCATGGATTAAGGTTTTGTCCCAGAAAATTTACCGGGAAAGCTGAGCCAATTAAAATGCGACACCACCTGTATCATTTCATTAAAATTATCCGCAAATATTGATATATAAAGTAATAGCTATTAACATCTTAGTATATACAGAGACGCAGTTTACCTCAGTTAACAGCATTTAATAAAACGTACCTGTAGCAGATTACACATATATCCGGTGAATGGAAATTTACAGAATGGGCGATTCCGGAACCAAAAGATGCTGAGATCGGGAATACTTTTTTAATTATAAAAAAACTCCCATGGTATAAACACTGTCACATACCTCAGATCTTCGCAAGGAATCCGCATCATCGTAAATCATCACCATGTTTGAGCCTAACATACATATGAGGGCACATCCGTGAATAAAGTTCTTACTAGAGAGTTATATCCCCAGTTCTGCAAATGTCCTAACTGCACCGGTAATATGACTTTTAACATATCCGTACAGAAGCTGGTCTGTGATTCATGCAATACCATGTTAACCATACCGGAGTTCCGGGACGGCGGCCTTAAAAATAACCGTTATATTCAGGCGGAATCAGCCACCAGAGCTGCTACTCCGGAATCTGCTCCCGATTCAAAGGAATTCTCAGTTGAACCGGAAAATAATACTGCCGGCAGTGACTCATACAATGGAGAAGACACCTCATTATCAAACCGTTCTGCATCAGGAATCACCGGAAATTACACTGCTAACAGTTACATCTGTGAATCATGCGGCGGCGAAATAACCATAAATCTGGCGGAAACACTGTCAACCTGCCCTTTCTGCGGCCGGCGTATTCTCTTCACCGATAAAATAGGCAAAGGGGTTATCCGTCCGGATCTGATTATTCCGTTTTTCCGGGATGAAAAGTATTTTATGAGCCGCCTCAGCCGGATCATCTCTGAACAGTACACCCTGTACACCTCACAGGTTGTCCATGAAGATGTTATTTACGATCTTAACGCCAGCATTAAAGCGGAATATGTTCCCGTATGGCTCTACGATGTGGAGGCAAAAGCTAAAGTAACCGCACATACAAAAAATCAGAATTATTACAGCAGTACAGATGAAGACAGAAAAGACAAATATGACGGCGTAGAAAAAGCATTCTTTGAAAAAATCCCCCAGGATGCCGTCAAAGATCTGGATGATGATATATCCAGAGCTCTCGAGCCGTACAATTTCCGGAACGCAGTCCCCTTCCATTACGGCTACCTGACAGGTCTCGGCGCTCTTATCTATGACGTTAACGCTGAAACAGGATTTGAAAATATCAAAAACCGCATAGATAAATCCATGCATAATGAGGCCTGTTTTCATTATGGTGCAGATCCGGCCGACACCAAGATCAATGATATCAGCTATCCCGTCAAGAAAATTAAACTGGCATTCATCCCCGTATGGACAGCACACTTTACGGACGTTAAAAATAAAAGCAAGGAATACCGGTTCACCATGAATGCCCAGACCGGCAAAATGATCTGTAATTACAATGTAATAGAACCGGTGATATCCTCGGATGATTTTTTTCTCTTCGTATTCGGCAGTTTTCTGCCGTTATTTGCCGCTATTAATGTCATTCTCACCCTGATAAACCCAATTTTACAGATTGCAATCCGTAGCATGCATTCCACCGGCATGCCTGTAAACGTCAGCTGGAATCAGATTATCATCCCCGGAGCTGTTACCTTTTTCTTATTTATTATTATAGGAATTCTATCCAGTGAGCATCAGAAAGAGAAATTTCCGTTCAGTTTCGGCAGTATGAAAAATCTCCATTTTGTACTGAAGACCGGCGGGGCAGTCTACGCCGTCGTAACTGTCATAAGAATTGCCATGATGGCGCGCGGCAATATCAGCGCTGCGGAATTACTCATTCCCAATATCATGTTCGTAGTCTTTGCACTTATTGCATTTTTAAACGTTAATCTACACAAAAGTCTTATTGTGGATAGAAAAATAAAGATGACGGCCACCGCAATAAGCAGCTCCGACCGTCTCGATATTGATACATCAAACGCTGATAATTACATGAGAAAGGATAAAACCGTTTTTTCCGGAAGTTAATTTTTTCAGAAAATCAGTACCGGGCTTCCTGATTTTCTTCCGGATGAGTTATGACAGACAGACTGTCAGGTGATTAATCCGTAAAAGTCAGGTGCTTAGCTGATTACCGCCGTCTGCCGGAAGTCTCAATTGATTCCCGGACATCACCTTTATCTCTCCGTCTTCAATCGTCCTCATGGATTCATAGAATCCCGGAGGGCCTCTCCGCCCGTGAGCCTTTCCCGGCATACAGAATATACATACAGAACACACCGGCAGATAACGTAGGCATCATCTCTCCGGATGCCGGTTCCGCCTTTCAGAATAAAACAATATTTGTTTTAACCAGATCACAACTATTTTTAATCAAAGTACTCTTTTATGCTAAAATGCGCTCAGTAGAATTCTCTATATTCCCGGATAAAAAATACCGCAGAAAAAGTAATCCACCGGCCGGCTCTGTTTTATTTTTATTACATTCCTCACGAAACCGGAGTACTCTGCAGGTACCCGGTATAGACGGACTGCTCCTTACTTCTACTTAGTTTAAGGAACAGCTCAAAAACTATAAATACAGCCCGGAAAAAAAACTGTCACTCCGGCAGTTTTAAGAGGATAAAGAGAAGGATAAACAGGATACAGTTTGAAGTGGAGGAGCAGAACTTTTTTTTACTTCAAATCATGGACAGTCCTTTCATTATCAGCGGAATCCGGTTTTTTTATTAATTATTTTTTAATGTTTTACGTAATTAAATTTTCATGAAAAAATTCTTTATACAGACCTGGGGCTGCCAGATGAATGAGTACGATTCATCCCGCCTCATCGATTTAATGTGCAGCAGCGGCTACGTTCAGACCGAAGAGATATCCGAGGGGGACGTGGTAATTCTCATCACCTGTGCCATCCGTGAAAAGGCTCAGGAGAAGGTATTCAACCAGCTGTTCTCCTGGAAGCATAAGAAACAGTACAAAGAGAATGCCGTAGTCTGTCTCGGCGGCTGTGTCGCCTCTCAGGAAGGTGAAAAAATTCTTAAAAGAGCACCTATGGTCGGAGTGGTGTTCGGACCGCAGACTATTCACCGCGTTCCTTCCATGATTGATAAGGTCATTGCCACCGGAGAGAGACTGGTGGACGTAACCTTCCCTCCTATGGAAAAGTTCGATTTTCTGCCGAATCCTAACGCCCACGGCAGTGCTTCAGCCTTCGTCACCATTATGGAGGGCTGTTCCAACTTCTGTACCTACTGCGTGGTACCGCACACCCGCGGTACTGAAATAAGCCGTAACGTACCGGAGATTATTGCCGAGATAGCTCATCTTACATCCCAGGGCGTAAAGGAAATCAACCTTATAGGTCAGAACGTCAACTCCTTCTGCGGTAAACATGAGGACGGTACCGTATGTACATTTGCCGAGCTCCTTTATCTGGTGGCAGCCGTTGACGGTGTGGAAAGAATCAGATTCACCACCTCCAATCCGCAGGACTTCACTGATGAAATCATTCAGGCGTTCGCCGACCTGCCGCAGATCGCCAACGCCCTGCATCTTCCGGTGCAGAACGGTTCAAACAGAATACTTAAAGCCATGAACCGCAAATACACCAGAGAACACTATATCGAGGTGGTAAGAAAGATTCGTGAGGTAAGACCGGATATCTACATCAGCACCGACTTTATCGTAGGCTTCCCGGGTGACCCGAGACCGAATACTCCGGCGGCCGGATATCCTGATGACATCCCGCTGCAGGTAAAGAAGGAAAGACTTTATGAGCTGCAGAACGCCATCAACAATCAGGCACAGCGTTACAGCCGTGAAATGCTCCATACCGTTCAGAAGGTGCTGGTTGAAGGCATCTCCGTCCGCGATACTGCCGAACTGCGCGGCCGTACCGACAACAACCGTACGGTAAACTTTGTCGGTGATCCGTCACTTATCGGTACATTTGTGGACATAAAAATAACTGATGTTCTGACCCACACCGGAGAAATTGTTACTGCATAAGTCCCTGTGACATCAGTAACCGGAATGATAAAAACTGTATTTAACTTATGAACTTATGAAAACTGTTCCTAATAACATTATTACCAGAAAGACTGTGCTGGAACCGGTCAACAAAGACCGGCTGGTAAGCCTCTGCGGCCCTATTGATGACAATCTCAAGCAGATTGAACGCCGTCTCGGGGTGCAGATCTCCTATAAAAATGAAATTTTCTCTGTAACCGGTACGGAAAAGAGAGTGCAGTCAGCCATTGGCATTCTGCAGGATCTCTATATCGAAACCGCACCGCTGCGCGGCCGGAAGGTTAAGGACATCACCCCTGATGACGTTCATCTCGCCATCACCGAAGCCCGGGTTCTGGATGCGGATACAGAGGAAAACAGTGAGGCCATCACTGAAGAACTCAATGAGCTTTATCATAAGAGTGTCACCATTAAGACCAAAAAAGGCATTATCAAACCGCGCTCAGGCAACCAGTCCGACTACATCGGCAACATTCTGAGCCATGACATCAGCTTCGGCATCGGCCCTGCCGGTACCGGTAAGACCTACCTTGCCGTAGCGGCTGCTGTTGATGCTTTAGAAAGACAGGAGGTCCGTCGTATTCTCCTTACAAGACCTGCTGTTGAAGCCGGGGAAAAGCTCGGTTTCCTTCCCGGAGATCTTAATCAGAAGGTGGATCCTTATTTAAGACCGCTTTACGATGCTCTCTTTGAAATGCTGGGCTTTGAAAAGGTGGAGAAGCTCATGGAGCACCAGATTATTGAAGTGGCACCCCTTGCCTACATGCGCGGACGCACCCTTAATGATTCCTTCATCATTCTTGATGAAAGCCAGAACACCACCGTAGAGCAGATGAAAATGTTCCTGACCCGTATCGGCTTTAATTCCAAGGCCGTAGTTACCGGTGACATCACCCAGATCGACCTGCCTAGAAATGTAAAATCAGGACTCAAGCATGCCATTGAGGTTCTCAGCAACATTGATGACATCAGCTTTAACTTCTTCACCTCAGAGGATGTGGTAAGACATCCTATTGTGGCAAAGATTGTCCGGGCCTATGAAGAATATGATATGAAGTCCCGTCAGGATAGAAACGATGCCACCGGTTTCGAAAGACCGGCAAAACGTTTCGCCCGCAGCAGCTCCGGCATAAATGAAGCCGCGGCCGGTACCGCCGGTCCCGTTTCCCCGGCTGAGGCTGTTTCCACAGCCGCCACCGGCGGAGAGAACAGTTCTTCTGCCGGAGACACCGGCACCGGAACGGAAATCTGACCACCATATTCCTAAGGCCTGACACCGGTATAAGCCACGTCAGGCTACCAAAATTCAGGAGAAAATATTATGACCAGTGAAAGTTTAACCGCTGACATGTCATACGAGAGTAATGAACCGGAGTACTACCGTGAGGAATACGGTACCGGACCGGTAACCATCGAGCTTCAGTACGTCGTGAAGGACGACAGCAATATTCCGTCAATGGAGCAGTTTACCCGTTTTGCCACCGCTGCAGTAAGCAGATTCAGAGAAAACGCCGAGCTCACCATCCGCATCGTTGAACCTGATGAAAGCCATGAACTAAATCTGCAGTACCGCGGTAAGGACAGACCTACCAACGTTCTGTCATTCCCGGCAACATCCGACGATGACTTCGTTATTGATCCGGATTTCTACGCGGCCGATGATGAAGATTATGAAAATGACGCAGAGGATAAAGATGATAATTCTTCAGCTGATGCAGGCGATGACACATCATCAGAAAAAGAGCTCGATCTGGAGGGGAATCCTTTCATCAATGACTACATCGGCGATCTGGTAATCTGCAAGGAAGTGGTGGAAAGAGAAGCCAGGGAGCAGAACAAACCTTTAGAGGCCCACTGGGCTCACATGGTGGTTCACGGCTGTCTCCATCTCTTAGGCTTTGACCACATCATTGACAGTGAAGCGGAAATCATGGAGGGACATGAAACTGAAATCATGGTATCCATGGGCTTCAGGGATCCGTACATTGATGATGAGGCTGAATAAAAACATCCCGGTTGGCATAAAAGACCGCGTACTACGGAAGTATTCCGGAAATATTCCTAAAATATTCCGGAAAAATCCCGGAAAAAATCTGCGGTCTGATATGTATTCCCACAGAAATCCCCGTACCTCAGTTTTTTACTGACTGTAGTTTTACCTCAGATACTTCTTCACTTCTGGAGATTTTTACTGACGGGGCTTTTAACTTCAGGCTTTTTTACGGATACAAAACAAATATATAACCAAAACAACAAACTTTGAATTAGGTATGACTATAATTAAGGCTCTTAATATATAATAGCGTGACCTATCAGATACAAGGAGCGGTACAACCGAAATTTACTTATATGAGTAGCGACGACAGCTATCCGAATTCGAAAAACAATCATCATAAACAGGAAAACTGGATCAACAGATTAAGTCATATAATCAAAGGCGATCCGGCTGACAAGGAAGATCTGGCGGACATTATCTCCGATGCCGGGGATCGCGAGATCATCGACGAAGACACCGAAGACATGATCAAGGGGGTTTTTGAAATCTCCGAACTCAGGGTAAGGGATATTATGATTCCGAGATCCCGCATGGTCACCATCAGTTCAGAATACTCCATTGACAAAGCCACGGCGGAAATCATCAACTCAGGTCATTCAAGATATCCGGTAATCCACGAAGACAAGGATCATATTGAAGGTATCCTGCTCGCCAAGGATTTACTCAAATTCATTGTAACCAAGGACCGCAACGCCTCACTCAGTGACATTGTCCGTCCTGCGGTAGTGGTTCCTGAAAGCAAGCACGTTGACCGTCTGCTGAAGGAGTTTCAGCAGTGCCGTTATCACATGGCCATTGTGGTTGACGAATACGGCGGAGTGTCAGGTCTTGTTACCATTGAGGATATCCTGGAGCTCATTGTCGGTGAAATTGAAGACGAATACGACAATGATGACAATGATCAGGAGGAAATCACCAAAACCGATGATGGTACCTACCATATTCTGAGCATCACCCCGATTGAAAAATTCAATGAAAAATTCGGGACGGAATACACGGATACCGAGTATGACACCATCGGCGGTATGGTCATGCATGCCATCGGCCATCTCCCGGCAAAAGGCGAAACCGTCACCATTGACAACTATAAGTTCAAGGTGCTGTCAACCGCGGAAAACTCCACCAATGTCATCCAGCTGACAATTCTGCCTAAGGACGATTCCGATATCTGAAAACAGACTCCATAAGCAATAATGAAAAAACCGCCGTTCTGCCTGAATAACAGTTCTACACCTGAGTGTTCAGTTAACCGGCGGTTTACTTTTTCAGGACTTCTCGGGGCCGGCCGCCACGTTGACACTGACTTATGCTGTGTGTATCATTAGCATACAAAAAATAATTATTCTATCTATCAGTATGTTACCTGTTTTTCACCATGATCCGCATACCTCATAAATATAAATTGCTTACCAGTCTTATTCTGGTTACAGTTGCCGGTTTTACCGCCACTCTTGGCTTTGCCCCGTTCAATTTATGGTATATACCCCTGATTTCCCTCACGGCATTATGGTGGACGACCTGTAGGCATTCATCTCCGCTCTACGCGGCGCTTTTTGCCCTGCTGTTCTTTTTCTGCATGCATATATCCACATTGTGGTGGATAACTTCAGTAATGACAGGATTCGGCCAGATGTCGATTTTTCTGGCATTACTGACTATTGCCCTTTTCTCACTGTATCTGTCATTATTTCCGGCACTGGCCTTCTACGCTTCGCACAGACTGTGCGCCGGCATCCCGACTGTCCGCAGTCTGATACTTGCTCCGGCCCTTTTATCACTGGCGGAGATTATCAACAGTGTTCTCTTTACCGGCTTCAGCTGGGACATGCTCGGATATACCCAGATTGATTCCATCCTAAGCGGCTACGCTCCTTTATTCGGGGTGCAGGGCATCTCTCTTATTATGTTCGTAACCGCCGCATATCTTGCCTATACCTTCATAAGAAAAAACATTGTCTATGTAACTGTTCCGGCAATACTTATGATTACCGCAGCACCGCTAAGCAGATTCAGCTACATTGAAGAAGGCAACCCGATGAAGGTGGCTCTGGTTCAGGGAAATGTCAACACCACCCTGCACTGGGATCCCAACCATATCTGGAAGGAACTGCAGATATATTACGATGAATTCATCGCCAATCTGGATACGGAAATCATGATCTGGCCGGAGTCTGCCATTCCGGATCTAGAGCACAACATGGAAAAGCTTAAGGTCATCAGCACCCTGGACAGAGCTGCAAGAAGCAACGGCATTGGTCTTATCACCGGCATCCAGTACTATGATGATAAGAACAGACTCTTTTTCAACAGTATGTTAGGACTCGGGGTTATCGACCGCCAGAAAAACATCAAGTACAAATTCGGCGAAGGCAACCGCTACTACAAGAGACATCTGGTACCGATTGGCGAATTTGTGCCTTTTGAATGGCTGCTGCGTCAGTTCGGCCCGATATTCAACATGCCTATGAGTTCATTCACCAGAGGCAGCAGAAACCAGCCGAACATTATCATTCAGGATCTCAAGGTAGCTTCCGCCATATGCTATGAAATGGCCTACAACACTGAGCTGAGAGAGCAGATCTATGACAATACCAATCTTATCGTCACTGTAAGTAATGACGGCTGGTTCAACTACACCAACGGTCCGGTTCAGCACCTCTTTATCGCCAGAATGAGAGCCAGGGAATTCGGGAAGCCGGTGCTGCGCGCCACAAACAACGGCATTACGGCTGTTATCGACAGCGACGGCAGAATTGTGGATACCATTCCGGAAAACATCACCGCCACCTTAAGAACCGAATTCAGACCGACATACGGAGAGACTCCTTTCAAGAAATTCGGTCTTATGTGGGTTTATCTCTATATCGGTTCCGCCCTGCTGTTTGCCTTTTTAAGAAAAATGAAATATAAAAAAATCATTGCATCAAGACCGTCTCAGGAATGGCCGGAATAACCCGCGTTAAGTCAATCCTTCTGCCGGCAGATGAGGAATTAATCCATCAGCCGTCTGCCGGCAGATAAGATCATGCCGACACACTGCAAATGAGATACAACATAAAATAAACCATAAATGAAAATGAACAGGAAAAACCATAAATGAACAGGGGGCTTTTTCAGCCCCCTGTTCATTTTTTTTAGCCTGAATTCCGCTTCAGTTAGAAATCAATGGTATTCACAAGCTCCGGAATACCGTTGCGGTTATTAAAGATTTCATCTAAAAGACTCTTGTCAACATCGTTTTCGATAAAGAAATTTCTGATGGCCGGCTTCAGTGTTATCGGAGAATAACCGGTGGAATTAAGATCGTTCATATTAGTTGAAAGAGGCTGATGCACTTCAACATAAATACCGCCGTCCGGTTCCTTGGTTACCTTTACCGGTTCATTAATGAACTGAACTCTGGTATTTACCGGAACATTGTTAAAGAGGTATTCAATATCCGGATCTCTTAGACGGATACAGCCGTGACTTACACGAAGACCGATACCGAAATTGGCATTGGTACCGTGAATGGCAAAAAGACGACCTACGTAAAGAGCATAGAGCCCCATAGGATTATCCTTACCTGCAGGTACCACCGGAGGTAAAGGCTCACCCTTGGCGGCATACTCGGCACGGGTCTGGGCTGTAGGAGTCCAGGTAGGACCTGCTTTTTTACGTTCAACCTTGGTCACCCAGTCTACCGGAGTATCCTTACCCAGCTGACCGATACCGACAGGAAGAACATCAACGAGACCGTTGTGATAATAATAGAGACGCATCTCCGCACTGTTTACCACAATACCTTCATGAACGGTATCCGGAAGAATCAGCTGCTGCGGGATGATTATGGTAGTACCTTCCTTCGGAGAATACGGGTCAACTTTAGGATTGGCCTCCATAATGTTACTGAGCCCCTGCTGGTATTCCGCAGCGATACTCTCAAGAGAGGCGTTGCCTCCGGGAACAGTGGTAACCAGAACCTCCCCCACCAGACGGCTGCCGTCAGTCGGCACCTTGTAGGTAACAGCGTAAGCATCAACGGCAGAAGCCAGTATTGCTGAACATAAAAAAGCTTTTACGAAATTCATTTAAAAAGAACCTTATTTCAATCCAAGTTTTCTGATGATACCAAGGCAGTTGAGTGCTGAACCTCTCAGGAAGTTATCCATTACCGCAGTCATGGTAAAAGAGGAGTCACGCCCTTTTATCTTTCTTATGCGGGAAACATAAAGAATGCTTTCCTTTCTGCCGAATCTTACCGGAGTAATCTCCTCATCATCAACAATCTCCACTCCCGGAGCTGACTCCAGAAGCTGAATAAATTCTTCAGTGGTCACGTCAGCTCTGAAGCTGATATTAATACTCATGGTATGACCGTAGAATACCGGAACCACCATTGAGGTAAGATTAACCACATCTGCAGTTTCCCCGAGAACAGATTTAAGCTCTGATATAACCATGTTTTCATGGGTTGTGGTATTGTCCTCATTAATATCCCCTACTGCTGAATGGACATTGAAGGCCATCTGGCTCGGGAAAATACGCGGTGCAATATCCTTCATGTTGAAAAGAGCTATTGATTCCCTCGCCAGCTCGGAGGTACCGTAATCCCCGAGACCGGAAACTGCTTCAAGCATTACTGCATCCACAGAGGAAATCTCAGCTCTTTCACTGACAGGTTTAAGAATCAGTGAAAGCATGGTGGCTTCAGACCCCATAGGAACCAGATAACCGGCATCATACACAAAGTCAGTGTCGGCATCAGCCAGACCGTCAACAAATATTCTGCCGTCGTCAACATTAATACCGCCGGCATCAATCACCACGATATTATGCTTTCTGGCCAGTTCCACCAGTTTGCGGGCTTCACTGTACTTACCTGCGACCAGCAGAACATTGGCACTTTCAGGCTCAAAATCATCCACCCTGCGGATCTGGTAGTTCTTCCCCTGGTAACTTATAGCATCATATTCATCTGCGGTATATGATAACGGAATATAATCATCAAGTTGAATTCCGTCATCCTCCATAGCCTCAATAAGGGCTTTACCCATATCAGTATCGTAGCCCAGAAAAGCCAGTTTGATTTCAGCCATTGAACGCTTCCTTAACCTTATTCACATACCTCGGCAGGTATTTTTATCTGTAAACCGCCGGCAGCAGGACA
>OMYE01000120.1 GCA_900315145.1 uncultured Pseudomonadota bacterium
TTTTTCAAAGACAGTACTTATAAATGGAGTTTTGTCCACGTAATAACTGTTGCTTTCAATTAATTCATGAAATATTTCAGTACCGATAGCGATAGGTTTAAACATTTTACTATTCCTCAGAACAAGCCCTGAATGTACGTACTTTTTATTTTTGTCAGTTTATCATATCTACATAATATTTAGAGTGAGATGCGGTGAACTTTGATAAAAATCCAATGACTGAAATTTATTTGAATACACCGGAATATCAGTAAAAATAATGTGGATTCTTTTTGGGGAAATGCATGAGCATTTCCTGAAAAGAATTTTACAAATACTCCGGTGAAAAGAACATAGCACGGATATTTTTAACCTGTAAGACATGCCGGATCAAATTTATATCCGGAAAGCAGAAATTTTCTGAATTCCAGCGTTTCATTCAACCCCGGACACATCCACACAGAGGTTTGCGGTGTAAGTACTAAATACAGACTTCTTACAGGGGTACTGCTGTCAATTCCGTTATTACTTCCGGAGGTGATTTCAAAACAGATTCCGGAGGATAAAATACTGCTGTCTGAGAATGTTTTATTTCTTTTATTTTCTTCAATTCCTTCCATATAATGCGCATCATCAGACGTTTTATATTCAGATATCCCGGTACATAGACGTTTTATATCTGAATCATCTGTGATACTGATTACAGCGTCGGGTTCAGAGCAGATTTCCCGGAGATGGCCTGATGACGAAACTGAACCATCGGAATATTCTTCAACCTGATTTGAGGAGAAAACGGTATGGTTATTTCTCTTATTTCTACTCCCTTTTTTATCTTCATCATTTTCATTATATTCGTCATCTTTTTCAGCACTTACCATATTTTCGGCAGGTGTAATCTGACAGTGTTTATCCGAAAGCAGTTCTCTTATAAGATTTGCCAATTCCTGCAGTCTTTCTGACGGAAGTCTTTCCGACGGACATTTAGAAAGATGATTAGGATTTGCATTTGTATTTGTATTTGTATTTGTATTTGTATCTATATTTGTATCTATAGTGCTGTTTTTACCGTCTTTTATATTTTGGTTATGTTGGTTATGCTGATCCGGGCTGATGTTTTCTCCTGAATCCTGTCTTCCTGTATAGTTTTCCATACAGGATGTTTCCGGCAAGATTTTTCCGGATATATTTATATTTTGATGCAATGAAGTCTCTATTTTTTTTAGAAGAGAGGTCAGCAGGGTACTGCATATATCATCCAGGGTCTGCAGCATTTCGTTTTTTACAGAGTTATCTATTTCCGGAAGTGGGGTATGCGCCAGCAGATCGTGGTATTTTATGATAAAGGACTTCAATAAATCCGGGTATCTCTTTAAAACACTGTCAGAAAAGTTGTTTTCCAGCTTTTCATACTGCTTATTGCAGTCATTGAGGTTTAGAATAGCTCTGGTAATGTTTGCGAGAGGAATCAGATTTAAAAAGGTCTGTTTCATGGGGTTTACAGCTATACCGCTACAGAACCTGATAAGATTCTGTCTGTTGGTAAAAGGCTGCAGATAAATATAGTCACTCGCTTTTTTTCCGTCATTAACCGGGTAGTTATCCCATATGAAAGGTTTTCTTCCCAAAAGTTTTGTGGCAAGTTCAAGATCTTCTTCGGTATAGTCGGTGCTGATGACTTTACTTCCGGTCCAGAATAAATCCACATCCGCCGGAATATCCTTTAACAGATCCCGGTAATAGGTGGCCGGCATTTTTCCGAAGACCTTTTCCAGAATGGGATCCGTTGTATAGTAGCTGGAGCAGACTATAAGATGGATGTTTTTCTGAGAGACAATGCTGTAGCATTCCCTGATGATGCTGTTCTGCAGGGATCCTTCATGCTCTAATGATATCTGCATATCATCGAACAGCAGGGCAAAGTAGTCGAGCTGAACTTTTTCGGCAAAAGCACTAATCTGTTTTCTTAAAACAGGAAGGTGCATCTCCAGATTTTTAGTAGCCCCCAGTGGAGAAAAGCCGATGCCGAACTTGATTCCCCGGTTGTGAGCTGATTCAGCCAGTATGTTGAGTTCACTGATATAATTTTCCGGGAGTTCATTCATCCAGTTTTTTCTAAGCCTGGAATCATTTTTCGGGGCATAGATATAAAAGCCGATCCGGTCTCCATTTAATTGAGAGATAAGTGCCAGACGTGAATCCATACTCCAGGGGGTACCGAAGAATCCCTCGATGATTCCGACAGGAAAATTTTTGTTTTCATCCAGAAACATATCAGGTTCTTTATTATCAGGTTCATTACTATTCTCCAGACTGCATTTTAAAGCTTCACAGTCTGAGTCCTGTATCGATGCGGAAGATGCTTTTTTTACACCGAAAATGTAGTGATTAACCTTTTTGCCGGTATTCCGGATACATGCGGTATTCGGGATACATGCCGGATAAATGTCTGCTGAAAATAAAACAGGGACTGCTGTTACGTCTAGTCCGGCAGAATTTTCTGATTCTTTTAAAAAATTATCTTTTATTGATTTATCTTTTTTATCTTTCATTAATTTTTTCCTTGATTATCCCTGCTTCTTATCGGTTTTCATTTGATTGCGGTTTTCATTTGATTGCTATGAATTCTATGTGCCTGAAAGCCTGCTGTCCTGTCTTTTGGAAACTTAAAAATTCCGTGTCCAGACTCAGGGGGCCAGTTTATGGATCAAGAGGGTACAATTAAGTTTCAGTTCTCTATGAAAACCGGATTGAGTATATCATGTAAGGATTATATGCAGGGATATTTGCAATTAATGAATTTCAGGATTGTAATACATGCCTTAATACATAATAAACGCAATAAAGATGATTGGGTAAAAAACGTTCAAACGGCAGGCAAAAATAAGATTTTGTGAAATTGTTCCATAATATAAAAAACGGTTTAGGTTTACATAAAACACGGTAAATATTATAATACCGTGAATTTTTTAATCGTTCCAAACGTTTTAACAGGATATCTCCCGGCTTTTATTCCATATTATTCCGTAAGCCATCAGGCTTCGGTAAAACGGATGAAGGCTGTAACAGGGCAGAGCATATTTAACTTATGCTTAGCTGGTTTTGAAAGGACTGAAGCAGTCCGGTGAAGCACCGGGTGTCAAAGCGGAAATCCAATCTGACTGTGTCCCTTTGGGGAATCATTTTTTTTGTAAAATATATTGAGGTGTTTCATGCAAGTTTCAGTAGAATCAACTGAAGGTTTGACCCGCAGCATTAAGGTAGTTGTACCGGCTGAAGAATATTCAAAGGCATATTTAGGGGTAGTTCGCAAGTACTGCAAGGATAAGCGTGTTCCAGGTTTCCGTAAGGGTAAGGTTCCTGTAGACATTATCGAAAAGAACTACTATGCTCAGATTCTCGATGATGTTGTTAACTTTGTTATCAGCAACTCTATGCCTAAGGCTATCAAGGATGCAAATGTTTCTAATCTTTCTGAAGCTCTTCCTGTAATTGAAAAAGTTGAGAACGGCGGCAAGCCAAGCGATGCTGATTTCATCTATCAGTTCTCAGTTGAAGTTTATCCTGAAGTTGACATGGCTGAAGGCGTTGATACTATCGAATTCAATAAGGTTAACGGTGAAATCTCTGAAGCTGACATCGATAAGATGATCGAAACCTTATGTTTACAGCAGGGCGTATGGGAAAAGGCTGACAAGGCAGCTGAAAAGAATGACCTCGTTCGTTTACACCTTGAAAACTTAAGCGGTGATGAAAACCTCACCAAGTACTTCTCTGAAAATCAGGCCCTTGTTGTCGGCAACCACTACTACATTCCTGGTCTTGAAGACAGCGTAGTAGGTCACAAGGTTGATGATGAATACGAATTCACCAGCAATTTCGCTGCAGACTGTCCTGTTTCTGATTTAGCCGGCAAGAGCATTAACTTCAAGGTTAAGGTTACTGAAATTCAGGCTCGTAAGCCAGCTGAATTAAACGAAGAATTACTCAAGAGCTTCGGTGTTAACGGTTCTATTGAAGATTTCCGTGCTGATGTTAAGAAGAACATGGAAAGAGAAATCAGTTCTGTAATGTACAGAATGAACAGTAATGAAGTTCTTTCAAAGCTCGTTGAAAAGTACGGTAACTTCTCTGATTTACCAGAAAGAGAAATTGCTCAGCATATCGCCAGCATGAAGAAGGAAGATAACCAGGCTCCTAATATCGATCAGGAAGCTGCTGAAAAGTTATACAGAGAAACAGCTGTTAACTTCGTTAAGCGCAGACTTGTTGTAGATGCTGTATGCAAGAAGTACGACATCAAGTTTGATGAAGAACGCGTATCCAAGTTAATTGATTCTATCGCTTCTGCCTACGATCAGTCTGAAGAATTCAAGAAGGCTATCATGAAGGATAGAGCTAAGCTTCAGAACATCCGTAACCGTGCCTTAGTTGAAGAAATCGTTGATGTTGTTCTCAAGAACGGTAAGGTTAACGAAGAAAAGAAAGGCTTCTACGATTTAGTTACTCCAAACAACTAATTTTCTGTAGAACTTAACCCAGTTTAAAGGCCCGGTTTTTACCGGGCTTTTTTATGTCTGCTTAGTTATCAAAATTAAGTATAAATCCCCCGGTTTAAAAGTCTGATACAACAATCTAAAGCCTTTGGTAGATAATATTTAACCTCAAAAGTTAATTTTTTGGGGAATCATTTTTCTTATGCTGATGGTTAAAGACCTGCCGGTCAAAAAGCCTGATATAGAGGAGATTACGCACACTGATTTCCCTTTATGCTAGGTTTTTCATTAAAGTTTCACCGCATCTCACTTAAAATAGTCACAGGATATGATAGACTAGCACAAATAAGAATATATGTATTCAAGACTTGCTCTGAGAGGGGAATTAAAATGTTGAAATCTATCGGTATTGGTACTGAACTTTTTCACAAACTTATTGAGAAAAATTACTATTATGTCGATAAAACTCCTTTTATCAAAACCATCTTTGAAGATAATGATGTTGATGTAATGCTTATTACGAGACCGAGACGTTTTGGTAAAACTCTCACCATGTCAACCTTCTACGACTTTCTTTCTCTTGATCCGGAAAACCCCGGAGATACCTCCAGACAGGAAAAATGGTTTAAGGATACTGATATCCTTAAGGAAGATAAATACAAGGATTTCCGCAATAAATATATGGGGAAGTTTCCGGTAGTTTTTATTTCCCTTAAACAGGTGGATGGTGACGATTTTATCAGTGCATACGGACGCTTAGCAACTGTCGTTTATGAAATGTACTCCCAGTTTAGATACCTTGCTGACAGTAATAAACTTTACGATGATGAAATTTCTAGCATCCGAAAATACCTGGATGAAGAGTATTTACAGGATATAAATAACAATAATGCTATTAAA
>OMYE01000168.1 GCA_900315145.1 uncultured Pseudomonadota bacterium
AGCGGAACATATTCTCTGATAATTGGTTCCGGTTCATCTCCGGAATCTAGCTTATGTTCAGAAAGGCCCGTTGCGAGAACCAGATGAAGCTTCAGCCCCATAAATCCAGGCGCAAAATTCAACGATTTAAGCAGAACCACCTTTTCCGCACCTAGACCGATTTCCTCACCAAGTTCCCTGGCGGCAGCATGAAGTACATCCTCACCGGGATCAATTTTCCCTTTAACAAAACCGAGTTCATATTTTTCAGTTCCTACACAGTACTCTCTGCTGAATACGAAAGCCTGACGCTTCTCATCATAAGGAATTACCATAACAGCACCGTTTCCGCCGGCTATTCTCTCATAAGTAGTTTTCACTCCGTTAGAAAATAGAAGATCTACACCTTCGATATTAAAAAGTCGGCTTTTAGTAACAGTGTGAACCCCTAAAATTTTAGGTAGAACTGACATTTAAATATTTCCTTTGTAATTTAATGTTATCTGCCCGTCTAAACCGGGTTTTCCAAGCATGGAAATCAGTGAGGCTACATTATCAGGTATGGAACTCTTAGGTTTCAGTAAAGCTTCAAGTTCATATCTGGAGAAATTATTTAATTTAATATTCCCGTTAAATGAACAGATGTCAGAATCCTGAGCTATGGTAATCACCAGATTCTTCATATTCCCCTTTATATTCACATTGATTGTTCCAAGATCTATGTAATTAGAACTGTCAAACGGATGCTGAATCAGAACATCAGAAAAGACCGCATCACCATCTATATTCTGCAGATTGCCGTTTGTATCAAGAACCATGCTATCAGCATAGAATTTAACAAAACCTTCCGCCTTTAAAGGGTACGGCATGTTAACAAGAGGAAGAACTTTTTCAATATAACTGTCAAGTTTAATACCTTGAAATCTGATTTCTTTATTAAGTTTTAAAACATTAACATCAAAGCTGCCGTTCAACACCTCCGGGTCTTTAATGTTTACGGTCATTCCTTTGGAAAAAAATAAAGTAAAGACATTAAGTTTCCAGTTGATATTGCTTAAGCGCAATTTATCCACATCCATTGTACCTACATGTCCGTTCCACAGGTCACCGCGAACATCGTACAGTTTTACGCTTTTCGGTAGATCAATCATTGACACCAACTTGTTAGCAGGTGCCAGATACACAACAAAAAATAAAAAACAGACAACTATAAACAGTGTTCTGACAACTATTCTTTTTATCATTTATTTACCCTTCTCCAGTCTAATCAGAACTAAATTTGAAATGTATACAATACCATCACCCTGTTTATCCAAAGTTATCTCATCCACAGTTATGCCGAACCGGTTTTCCAGTTCAGTGATAAAATTCACAACTGAAACATAGCTAACTGCTTCATCTGTTTGGACCTTTACTTTATTTTTATCCTTAGGATCGACTTTTACGCTTACTTTCTTCAACTTATTATCATTAGCTGTAGTTGCAACACAATCAGCAACACCGCGCTTCAAATCAGGGGTAGCCAGCTTATTTGAATTTACTTTTGATGCATTTTGAAGAATGTAATTATAGCCACTTTTTGCTCTTTCAAGACCTGTCTGAGCCTGTTTCATTTTGGTCATCTTAGGCTTTATCCCTACTGTAAAAATGAGAGCTATACAGACTATACATATCAATACAACTATCAAAACTTTTTCACGTGAGGTCTTTTTACTGAAATCAGAATTCAAACTCCGGCCTGCCAGTTTTGCTTTTACCGTGTTCTTCACAGACTGAAATAATGAGTCTATTCTTTTTCTCATTGTTTAGTTCTCCTTAACTGAACAGTACTGAGCTTACGGTCACGACTCGGTTTGGTATCAATTATACTGCCGGTGAAGTCAGGAGACAGACCGGAAATAAATTTATCCGTATCAAATGATTCATTTGCCAGGAACTGAATGGTAAACTGTTTTCTCACACGCTCAAATTTCAAACTGACAATTTCTATATCCCGCTTTGATGAAATATAAGGAGTAATTATTTTAGCTAGATCAACAAAGCCTTCATCTGTACCGATAGGTGAGGAATTTTCAACTATCTCCCTCATTTTAGCGACAGGATCATCAACCCTGTTCTGAGTATTTATAATCTGACTCAGCAGGGTTCTCTGCTGATTTCTGTAATCTGATGCCTCCTGTGTTATTGCTTTGGTTTTATACGAAATATTCATAAACCAGAGAATCAGCATCAGAATAATCATCACCGCCACCTTCGACCATGAGCGGATAAATTTTATGTGATAATTAATCTTGCGCTGCTTTGTGGAGAGATTTAACCGGTTCTTAATAGCCCCCTCTGCAAGTACGGCATAAGGAGACTCAACCAGCTCCTCCTTCCATTTATCTTGCAGATTATCAGGTAATTCACTTAATGAAATATACTTGTGATTATCTGCTTCACCTGCAACAAATAAATCAAACCACTCATTCGGCACCTCTTTACCTGAATTTTTTGAATCTCTAATGAGCCAGGAATTGCCGAGTCTCATCATGCAACCTGTAATTCCTTCATCATTCTTTCCCGGAAGAGGTAATGTCAGAACGTCAGGAACAATAATATCCACCGGAAAACCTAACATATACAGAGCTTTCTCAATATTTATCAATTCATTGTGCTTATAAATGAGAACATCATAATTTGTTCCCTGTTTGTTAAGCACGCGGACTGAATAATCTTCAATATCGTCAATAAAATCATCTTCCGGATATGTAATAGTTGTAAATTTCACTGCAGAAGCCGGATAAAGCAGAGCAATCATCCTTTCAGGTGATGCAATGCTGTTTCTAGCGAAGTCCTCGATGCTGGAGACATGGCCGCTTGAAAGGACGTTTCCGGATGCATCATCATATGCAAACCATTCATAATTTCTCGGCAGAGACAGATTAGGCCGGATAAATAGATATTCACTCATTGAGCTCACCTCTTAAACGCTGATATACGACCAGGCCGGTATCAGAATTTCTATAAAATCTGGTACGGAAGGCAAACTCATGTTCTCCAAAAGCTACTTTAACGTTTGCCACAAAATAATTAGAGTTAGTCACCAGAACCTTGCTGAGTCTCCTCTTAAGTCCGCGGATATTACTCGCATAATCTGATATTGTATTTGAAACCAGCACCCCGTCAACAGTATCCCATCCGAATTCAGGTCTTTCCTTTTCAATCACATTAACCGCAGTCTGCAAATCCATATCCCCGAGAAACAGGGCTGAGAGCAGCGGCGCCTTTTTGGCTGTCAGAGTATTCATACTTATACGCAATTCAGATGTAGGCAAAGCACATATCTGATTTTCAATTCTGCGGTAAAGATCTGCAGTCATTCCTCTAACTGCCCTGAGTTCACTTTTATCATAAAAAAAGCCCTGAGCCACCATATGAGGACTTGGGATAGAGGAATAATACTGATCCTCCGCACCCACTGATGATTTCATGTCAGAATCAGGATCAATCCAGTCAATAGCGGAAGCAACTATGGTATCAGCTGTATTATCATCTGCTCCGGCAATTGTCAGTAGAGACTTGAATACAACTGCAGGATAATTTCCCGTCAATAAACGATAATCTGATTCCTTTCTTATCTGCTCATTGTTAATATCGATGGACTGATTATTTGTAAGAGAATTAATATTAAAACAGGCCTGTTCATCGTATACAGTTCCGCTGATCACTGAATCATCAAGCGGAATAACCTGATTAGGCTGAGCCCAGTTCATTCCGAGATAAACCTTAGATTTGGTCTTTTTAAAATCGTCAATCATGTATTTTTTAATAATACCTTCTATACCATCCACATACCATTTTGATGTTTGAACCTGATCAGCATTATTAGTAATAAAAAAAACACGATTGAACCTCACTGCGATAGTTGTCGCAGAAATAATCATTATGGCAATTACCAGAAGAACCATAATCAAAGCAGTTCCTTTATGTTTTCTCATTGTGCTTCCACCGACATCACATAAATAACTTTATCTATTTTTCCATAATCAGCAAGCTCAAGTTCTAGACGTATCCCTTCCGGTATATTCTGTTTTACAGTCCAGTCATATGTCCACATACCTGATTTATAACAGCTTATCTTGAATGATGTCACATCAGAAAGAATATCCTCATACTCCGGTTCAAAACCTACTATAGTGTCCGGGAAAGGATAGGTTGCCCGTTGCAGTCTTTTCTCCTTCAACCTGTACCATACTCTCGCCACCTCCCCTCTTGGCAGAATTGCTCCTGGATTTAAATTTCCACCTGTGGAAAAACTGATACCGAATCCTTCAGACTGAAACATGTTTTCGCCAATCTCAATAGCCGTTTTATTATTCATCCCGTTGAATCTGGCCTGTCTTGGAACCATTTGGGTAAAATCCCTTTCCATAACAGCCATAGCCTTCTGCAGTTCAACAAAGCGTCCTGTATGCTCCTCAATCGACTGATCTGCTGTTATCACACCTGACATAACCATATAGGAGCTTTGTGCAATAATAGCCATGATTACAATAGCAAGAAGTACCTCAATAAGCGAAAAACCGGCAGCATTTTTTTTCAGAGAATTCTGCCCGATACCTAACACTGAATCACTAACCCATCGCATAATCACTTGCTCACATATGTTCTCAAATAAGCTACCGGCGTATCCGTACTTGTCTTGGACGTCAGAAATACCTCTACTTCCAGTGATTTAAAGTTAGCATCCTGAGTGTTCTGACCGCGATATCTGTAATACCATGTTCTACCCGCCAGTTCCTGCTTATCTGAAATCCAGCTGTTACTCGGCCATTGTTTGGAAAGCTTCAACTGACTGAGTACATTATCCGCAACCATCTGACCGAAATATGACTCCTCCATACCTGAAAGGCCATGCATAGTATTGTATATAACATTCATAATTGCCGTTGCTGTTAATGAAAACACCACCAAAGCAATCATTACTTCGATAAGGGTCATTCCACGGAATTTATTCATGCTAGAGTTTGTCCTTTTCAGCATCAAATAATCTGAACCTTCCTGTTTCGGTACCTATTATCATTATCGGATTATTAGCATCATCTTCATTCTCCGGAATAAACCTGAGTCTGAACGGAGTAACCTCGCCTGTAGGATAAAATAAAACCTGAGGCAGATCTCTAGAACTCGCCTCCCTTTCCTGCTTATCAAAATCTACTTCATCAAGAGATTCATCTTTTGTTTCGACCTTCATTCCTCCTACTTTCAACGTGGCGGTTATCCCCTCCTCAAAAGTCACATCCGTATCGATTCCCTCAATGGAATACGGGACCCATGAAAGAGTATCCCAATAGGTAAGAAAAAGCTGTTGTTCAAGTGAATCTGACTGCACCTTTTTCTTACCGTTTGGACTGAGATAAAGAAATTTATATCCGTTTTTACTTACCTTTAATCCAAGAACGCGTCCTTCCATGGACGCCCTGTCTGATATCTCCTCCATGACATATACTAGCTTTTCCGCCTGACTGACGGCGATTCCGGACAAACTGTCATCCGTCGGAACTGTTAACGATATGAGAGAGGCTGATATCCCTATTAAAAGAATAACCATTAAGACCTCAATTAATGTAAATCCTCTATATCTCATACTTATCCTGTACGGCTGAATGCTTATATGCGGAATGCCCGGGAAGAATCGACAACGACCTCATTTTCCGGATTAACAGATTATCCTCTCCGTCGTTTCTGACAGTACATTGTTTATCAGACTTTACATACTCGTATTAAGTTAAGCACATAAAAATCGTTCACAAAAGTCCAGTTACTGACCGTTTGAACAGTTTTCCAGACTTTCGGTGGTTACTGAATCCACCCATGGATCTTCAGTCAGTTTTTCAATGTAGCCGCCACTACGGTACTTTTTCGGAACAGGAGCAGATGTCGGCTTTTCCACAAGAGCTTGAAGGCCCTGATCTGTTGTCGGATAACGCTTTACATCCATGTTATACATTTTGAGAGCTGTTTCCAGTCCCTGTAAATCTGTCTTAACCTTACTGATATTTGCTTCATCAAGACTGCCCATTACATTTGGAACCACCAGAGCCGCCAGCAACCCCATAATTACAATAACCACCATTATTTCTAAAAGTGAAAAACCTTTATTTTTCTTCATGAAACACCTTCTGTTAAAAACCCTCTAAAAAATAAAAAACACCATCTGTAAATTACCTTTCTGAACCAACCGGTAGGTATCACACCGGATATGCAGATTATTATTTAATCTAAAAAAGTTTTATCTTCCGCCGACCATAGTGTTCATCTGTAACAGTGGCTGAAGAATAGAAATTACTATAAAGAGCACCACACCGGCCATGCAGATAATCAGCATAGGCTCGAAAACAGCCAGAGCCATGGCGACATTTCTTTTAAATTCATTACTTTGATTAGTCGCAGCACGTCCCAGCATATTGTCAAGTTCACCGCTCTTCTCCCCGGAAGCTATCATATGTAGCATCATGGGACTGAACAATTTTGTTTCGCTTAATGATCTGCTGAGCCCTTTTCCTTCTCTGACCTTTTCCGATGCTTCATACAATTTTTCTTTGGCTATAACATTCGTTAATGTATCGCAGGCAACTCTCATACCTTCT
>OMYE01000232.1 GCA_900315145.1 uncultured Pseudomonadota bacterium
GGATACAGATAGATTGAAGGGACGGCAGTTTGTTCAGTTTATTGCATTAAGTTACTATGATTTTCTGTATAAAAAAATAAAGGATATGAAGGCAACACTTGGCAAGCCTAACGGGGACTCGAGACATGATTTAAAGGATAATCTTGACAGGGAAAAAGACTTGTTGAAATGGCTGAAAAATTCATCATTAAACGAAGTGTTGCAATGGTTTGATGCAGTGGACTTAATTCAGTTAACAGGCAAAAAGCATAAGAATATAAAACTTATAACTGAAACAACGATTCGCGATAGATTATTCCTTGAGAGGTTAGGATACAGCGGACAGATGAAAATAGATTAAAAAATTTTGTAGATTTCGATAATTTTAACAGATATCCATCAGCCTACTTTCAGGTTTTCAGGTTGAACGATGTTATTTCGTTATCTATGCTTTGGTCAGACATACCTAGAGCGTTCAGAATGATCTTTTGCCTTGCTGTTAATGCGTATCTTCGAATGATCTTTTGCCTTGCTGTTAATGCGTATCTTCTGCTGTATGTGTTTTGAGGAGTACGAGTACATTCAATCATCTCCAGTTGATCAATTATCCCTGGAACAGTGAAGCTGCGCCTGTTTTTGGTTTCGACCTTAATTCTTCTGCTAATCTGCAATAACCGATTCCTCATGATGCCAGCCAGAAACATCAAATGAATTTTACCCTCTGTGGCTTCCTCTGAATGGACTGCCGGCGTTTTAAAGTCCATTCCCCACTTGATACTTCTGAAGAACTTTTCAATATTGTCACGTCCGCGGTAATTCTCTAGAACTGTGCAACAATCTTCTTCTTTTGATGCTACGATACAGAAGAATCCGTAAGAATCCAGCTGTTTTTTGATAACTTCCTGCTTAAGAGTATACCCGGTAAGCATCCTGATTATGATGTCATCATCGCCGTCCTTATTAGTACCCCTACAGCTCTGTTTTTTAATTTTTTTTGGTTCCGTTATTTCTGATATTTCAAGTTCAAACCAGGATGCATAGTCTGAAAGATTTGCATTCTTTCTCAGTCTAGTGTTAACAAGCTTGTCTAAATTAACCTTCAGTGTGCCAATCCTGGATTGCAACTGCCGGCGGCTCATGCTCGCTTTGACATCATCGTAGTACAGGTGAAAAAAACGTTCCTTGCCGTACAGGCTGCGCTTAACAGTAATGCCGGAAACATCATGATTGACAATGAATAGAGAGGTATCATTTTTGAGCTTTTCTGCAAGTTCTGAAATCAAATTGCGAATAAAAACCGTGTCCTCCTGAGCCATCATAATAAAATCAAAGTGCATGTCATCAAGATAGTTAAAATTAGGCTCTGTATAATACCCTCTGTCAAACAAGAATCCTACATTACGGTAGCCGTAATCATACATTCGCTGAAGCATACATGCGCATTCACTCATGTCTACAATGCTACCGGGATAAACCTCGTAGTCTAACGGGGTAGTATCTTTCTGACTAACCGTGATTGCCAGATTAATCTGCGGTCTGCTGTTATCCTCTTTAGCTGCTCCAAACTCTGCCAGTGATATTTCTCCCTCACAAGGAAAATTAGTGCTGTCATACCCAATATAAATCATTTCAGCATCACAACTGTGCGCTTTATTCCACAGTCTCAGCATTTCATAGCGGTTATCTTCGCTCACTACTTCCTTTAAAAGTTTCGAAATCGTAACATCACTGATAATCTCACAGCTTTCCATCACGTGGCTGCGCATGAATGGTTCGTAGTGAACAAATGCTGCTGATTGAGCAGTGATCAGATACAGCATAACATCAAAGAGCCTGTTGGCATCCTTTACTCCGTGAACGTTTTCCAGGATCTTAGTCAGACCTTCCTGTTTTGCAATATGCTTGAGAACAGTGTACGTACCGACCCTCAGTGTATCTGACAAAGCCGGAAGTTCCGGAAGAATTGCTGTTGTTGTAATAATTCCAGGATAATATAGCTCAAAATTCTCGTTGGGCCACATTAAAGTACTGTCATCATCACAGAGTTTGCCAATGCATTTCTTTACATCCTTATTGTACTTCTTAGCCGGAATGTAGGTTGAGCTAATGACATGGTAAACGTACTTACTGTTATTTCGCTTGAATAATTTTGTCCCTTCAGGTCTCTTAACCCTAACGTTGCTTAGCATCTGCTATTTCCTAATATTTAGTCATACTGTATGACTAAATTATATCATGGCACACAACGGACTATCAACAATTTTTATTCAGACGTTCATTGATTATTTATAAAGGATTACAAGGGGTGTGATAATAGGAACGACAACTTTAAAATGAAAGTTGCAATGATTTAGTCATACTTTATCGTAGAGTTTAGG
>OMYE01000200.1 GCA_900315145.1 uncultured Pseudomonadota bacterium
GAAAGAAAAGTCTATTGAATCTGTTTTTAATACAGCCTTTGATAAGGATATTATCTCGCCTGGCTCTTTTGTCAGAAAAGTTTGTCATCTGCTGATGAGTTTGTGCGATGTGACTCCGGGCTTGTGGGTTGCAACATTACGCTATGAAGAGCCTAAGGAACGTTTCAGATTTCTTATAAAGTGTATTGATAAGGGATATGCGTACGATGTGGTTTGTGCCTTAGCAAATGGCGTAAATTATATTAGCGTGTTGTCTGTGGTACGTAAATCATTTACAAGGGATAAAATAACAAAGCATGCCGTGTCCCATGCCAAAGCCCAAATTACAGCCAACACCAATACGTACATTTACGAAAAAAAGCTGCTTAAAGACGATGACGATATAGCTATATGGACCATGATCATTAAACCCAAACCATGGTACAGAAGGCTGTTCACTAAGGCCGTAACCCCTGAGACTAGAGTAGTACAGAAGGTCGATGTACTGAACTACGAATTGTAGCAAAGGAAAAACTCACTGTTACCATGACAGTGAGTTTCTGAACATGTCGGCTGTTTTCCTGCTTTTACAGGGGGCTGACCGATGCTCTGACCTCCTCGGAGATTTTGGCTTCATGCAAAACGGCCACATCCTTATCTTCCTTCTTTGCCAGAACATTGTCACAGAGAACGGTCACGTTTGCCAGACAGGTTTCCGCGTGTTTTTCATTAAATTTCCACTTAGCGTTCTTTTTCTGCTGAAGCAAGAGCACATCCTTGCTTAATGAGGTTACACCGATAAATCCTGAGTTAACTACCTGCTGTAAAACAGCGGGAGTTATTTTCTCACCGGTGAGCTCACTGAGCTATTACCGAGCTTAGGATTCTTCACGATAATACTGATAAGTTCTTTTTCTCTTGGAGTCATGTTTTACCTCGTTGTTCTAATCTTCCACTGCAAAAAAATCATCTTCATTTTTTTCATTCTGAGGAGCTTCAACAGCCTCGAAAGGAGTGGCTGCCAGACGTATCTGACGAGGATCCCTCGATGACGGTATGTCGCCTATATCAAAGTCGCAGAAGTTTACGTTCTGCCTGTCTATACTGGATTTCAAATCCAGTGGTTCATGCTGAACCAGAAATGAAAAAATGTTTACGCGGTCCTGATTGTTGAAGACCACACTGGTGATATAGTTAATCTCGTCAAACGCCTCGATACCGTGAGATTCATAAGAATCCAAATAATTAAGCACATCCGAAATACATTTTCGATCCTCGGCAAGTCTTCTTATATCATCCATAAGCCAATGATTATTACTATTCAAATAATCATCTATGGCAACCTGCGCGTCACGTACAAACTGTAATGAAGCCTGTTTCATGAGTTTCATGTCACCTTCGTAATATCTAAGAACCAAAGTTCTCTCCACGTCATCACGAATACCATTTTGATTGACGTCCCAACCCAGTATCGGGTTCGGACTTTCAATATCAGCCCTGATAGGAGGTAAAGACTGGTAAATCTCAATAAAATTCTGGTCATAAATGAACTGTTCATCATCAAGGAAATTGTCATCCAAAGAACTCAACCGTTCTATTTTTTCATGAAATATACGGACATAATTCTCGTCTGAAACATCCTTTCCAGAGAGCATGATACAAAGTACGACAATAGCAAGAATCAATACTCCCGCGATGTTTTTTAAAGTTTTTTTATACATGATGTATCCTAAAGTCTCTTCTGAATGTTTCCTATAACTCTACCTATAAGAACGCTAATAATGATCATAATTATGGGAATTAATACATGATTAATGGCGACTGGAAGAACCATGAACATGATGCCACCAAGGCTGCTATAGATAAGAAGCCGTACAGTGGAATTTGTAACCAACGGTGATGAATAATCAAAATTACTCTGCTTTATTCGGCGTTGCCAATATCCACCGATACAAACAGGAAATGATACGAAAATAAGCACATACGGCAACCAGATCATCATTACCTCGTATCTCACTAAAAGTTGATAGATGATTGATGTGGTTGTATTGATCCTATTTTGAACCAGAGGGAACCATCCGTCACGTGTTCCCAGTTCTTCCATTCCTACAGAATTCCTGCGTTCTTCGTCTGTCGGTATAAAATGCCTTACAACAGCGGTGTAAACACCACTTTCTATTATCAGCGATTCATAATCTTTCTTAGCTCTGTCGTAAACTTTATCGGCCAGTTCGGTTCCTAAAGAATTAACCGACATTTTATATTCGTCATTAATGGCCCCCTCGACAACCCGAACAGGTACCAACAAGCATATAACGGCAAGCTCAGTCAGAAATATGATAATTGAGGCTAAATACTTGTTTTGCCACATAGCTTTTATTCACTCATAAACATTTTTATTTTTTCATACTGAAGGGCCATTTCGCTTTCAATCTGCTGATAGGGGATGCCAGACATGATGGATGTGTGTTTCATCAAACTGTCAATGAAAGCACTAACACGGGAATTCAGCGTGTTTTGACTGTTGTTCAGTTCAATATCGTATTTGTCTGCTATGACACTGAAAAGTTTATATTTATCATTTAGCTCATACTTTGTAACTGCATAGTCAAACCAGAGAAGCATGCTTGCATAATCAACATACATCATATTCAGTACGTTAAGAAGGTTTCTTGTTTCCAGCTTTTGGCGGTGCAGACGCACAAATTCACGACTGTATTCAACATCATCTCGGCTCATTAGAGACAGACATTTTCCGATTTCATCTAAATAGTCACGGTAATATGTCTGCAACTCATTGTACACGTCTTCGACTGTATTAGTTTTATCTTTCTTCATTGTGCATTTTCCATTCTTTAAAACTTTTATTATTAATTTTTCTTTTTATGTTTTCAGGTTCTTTTTCCTTATCACACAATATCGGAAGTCGTCCTTTGACGATTTTTCCTCCTGAAATTTTAGCGATGAATTCCAGATTAGGTAGGGCCCCCAAGAGGGGAGCCGGGAAACAATCCGCTTCTTCCTCACGCAAAGTTTCACTTAGTCCTGCTCCGTGCATTAAAGGGGCTGTCGTGTCCGCTGCCGTATTCTGGGCGTGCATGACGTACGAAATTCTGGTCTTCGGCATAGACTCGCAGATAAATTCCTGGGTTTCCGGATCGATGGTTCTCAGAGATATGGTGTTATTGATGTTGCCGAGCACCTGCATTGCCTTGTCCTTGCTTCCGAGTCT
>OMYE01000074.1 GCA_900315145.1 uncultured Pseudomonadota bacterium
GGATGCAAATAAGGAAAATGCCGCTGCTCTTTTAAAAGGGGTGCTTACTTCATTCAGAAAAAACGGCATTTCACTCAGAGATATTGATGAACTGTTTGCCACAGGCAGTAAATAGTTAATAATCAGTAATCTGAACTATTGAAGACCGTTATTGATCTCATTGATTGGTAACGGTCTTTTTTTATTACTTGTTTTAGGATTTGTCAGGTGTTTTCGAAGTGTAACCTAAACTGTACACTCTAAGTTCTTCCAGAGTTCTCTGACTTAATTTTTTTTCATTTTCTGCTTTGATTTGTTTGCTGATAATAGATGCCTTAAGTTCAGCTTCAGCAATTTCTTCGGGAGTGAATATTTCCTTTTCAATCTCTTCCCAATCTCTGCCAATAGCTTTATTCATATTCATCCTTCGTTCAATTTAAGTAATCCGGATACATTTTTGTCATCAGAAATTGATGAAACTAAGAGGCTCTCAGATGACGTGCATCTGCTGACATAGTAAATATAAGGCTCGTTTTATCGGAAATAGTGCGTCAGCAGTCCTATGAGGCTTCCTGAACCTCATTATCAGTTTCTCTGTCAATAAGCTTTTTAAGTCTTTCAGTTTCTTTCTGGTGCTCGGCCTTGTTCGGATTTTTCAGGAGGCCCATGTAGCGGTTGATGTCTTCAGGCTTCAGTTTGATGCCGCCAAGGCCTAGATTGCCGTCTGACATGAGCATTTTTACGGCTGCTGATATTTCCTGTGATGAAACTGAGGAACTGTATCTTATCTCCCGAGGCAGAGGCATGTTGTTGTCATAGATGAGACTGTCGGTGCTTCTTCTGCGGACATTTACCGGGGAGTTATCGCAGTAGATAAAGTTTTCCTCATCAGTCTCACAGTGCAGCTGTTCAATTACATGTGTAAGCTCCTGCCGCAGCTTCATTTTCTGCTCCTGTCTGAAATGGGTACCGGTCTGTCTGCATATACCGGCAAAACGTTTGATGATCATATCCTTGCTGACCGGGGCCTCGGTAGTAATGAGACTCTTTACTGCACAGAATATTTCATCATCGCCGAGAGCCAGAAAATTTGGTTTGATGGTGAGTGCCTGAATAATTCCGTTGAGATAGGCACATCTGTAGCCTGTGAGCTGAGCCTTGGTGGCACTTTCGTCTTCGGACGAGTCTCCCTCATTGTTTCTGCTGTCTGCTTCATTATTGACTGAGCTGTATTCCATCAGGTCAATCAGTTCAAAACGATCTCCTTCACTCTCATTGTTTTCCGGAACTTGTGAAGGAGTATCGGTGGCGAAATAATTGTCGAAAAAGCCGTCCGGTAGAATATGGGATATGCCGATATCCCCGTTTCTCGGTTCATTAGTGGTGAAGCTGATATTACTGAGATCAAGCGCTGATACTGCAGGATCATTTTTATCTAAAGGGGCACTCTCATTAACGAGGCCGTCCGGATTGTCTGTCAGCGGGTTATTGCCTATATAGTTATCCAGATCAGTAATACTCATATCAGTGACAGTGTTGAATCGCTGGATCTGTGAGGTGGAATCAACCGGAGTATCGGTATAGATGCTGCCGATATTTACTTCAGGATCATCGTTGGCCGCTCTGTTTTTGATATTCATGGTGAGCATTTCGCTGCCGTTTATGCCAGGGATGCCGGTTCCGGTTGCATCCTGTGAAACAGGAGTGAGAGTCTCTGTTTCTGTTTTAACTGTATCTTCAGGAATGTCATTTATAAGCTGGGATGAGAGCACAGTATCTTCGCTACCGGATCTGTTTCCGTTATCACCTGATAAGACTTCAGGACGGTGTGGCAGGAATGATTTAATCGGGTTGTCAGTGTCATCTGCATTCTCGTTTAAATCACCGGTATAGTCCGGATCCTTCATGATACACAAATCCATGGAGGCGTACAGTCTGCTACTTATTCTGGAGTATCCCAGACAGCATCCGAGCCATGAGGCGAGGAGCTCACGTTCGTCGGTATCCTTGCACATGGTGGCGAAACCGGCGATAACCGAACGGCTCATTTTAGCAGTGTCGATAAGCTTTTTGGCCTTGAGGTAGATGAATATCAGATCTATTCTTCCTCCTGAAAGCACGCTGACGGTATGCAGAAATTTTTCTGCAACAGGCATGCTTTTCAGCTTGAAGAGAATTTCCTCAAGCACCATATCCGGCTTTTCCTCGTATATCCTGATAAGGGAACTGTAGATTGGATGCTTCAGCCAGGAACTGCCTGCGGAAGGGGGGTTTCTGTCAGAACGGTCGATGACATAGTGAAATATTTCCAGCATGTCAAATACGTATCCCATATCCTCCTTAGGATAGTTCATGGTCCGGTTATACATGGTGACCAGAGTGAGCATTGTTCTGTAGGTAAGTCCGGTCTGATAGTAGGAAATACGCTGGTTTATAAGGTGTTTCGCCACTAAAAGTTCTCTGTCCGGCTGAGTGCTGAGGTCGAGAAGATTATAGGAATTCAGGGTTACCGGCAGTTCTGTCAGTCCGAAGAGAATGCGCATGACCGCGATCCCTGATGAACAGTCTCTTCTGATTACAAAGTTGATGAAATTCTTCAGAATGCCGTATTTTTTATTAAGATAGTTGAATTTCAGGATCGGGTATTTTGACTGCAGAAGATCGGCAGCATGATGATTCAGGGCAATGATATATTCGATTTCGGAAATGCAGACGTCCATGCCGGTGTCGGTTTCTCTCTCTTCTTTCTGGGATATCAGCAGAAAAATCTTGTCGGTGACTTTTTTGAAATTGAAGTTGTCTTCAAGAAGATTCTGATAGTCAGCGGTATACGGATCTGCGGAGTATATTTCCACCAGTTCCCTAGGGGAGAGATAAAGCTCCCCGCATGCCAGAAGACTTTTTATTTTTGAACTGTCTGTAATAGCCAAAAAGCGTGACATAGTATTCCTATCTTCGGTTGAATTGCACTGAAGACTCTTAAACAACCGTCTTTACGTGTGCTACTGTTTGTTTTATAAAAACAGAGGGAGGCGGAGTATTGCCTCAGCAGTAACCCGATAATATTCGTATCGGATGACTGATTAAAGTCTGCTGCCTTCGTTATCATCCCCGGACTCATTTTCAGGATTATCGTAACGTGATTCCTTTATAGCCTCTTTGACATTTTTCAGGTTGGCAATGAACTGCGGTCCCTTGCGCAGGAAAAGACCTGTAGACAGAACATCTACAAGAGCCAGCTGAACAAGTCTGGACGTCATCGGAATATACATGTCGGTATCCTCAGGTATCTTTGCTGAGAGCACCAGTGAGCATTCCTCGGCAAGCGGGGAGCCTTCGGAGGTTATGCCTATAACCGTAGCCCGGCGGTTTCTGGCGTATCTTGCCACCTCAACGAGATCCTTGGTTCTCCCTGTATGGGAGATAAGAACAAACACATCCTCGAGACTGCAGTTGGATGCACTCATCAGCATCATTACCGGATCCTCGAAGTAGTTGCATGGAATATTGAATCTGAAGAATTTATTCAGCATGTCATGTGCTACAGTGGCACTGGCGCCGAGACCGCAGAAGGTGATTCTTCTGGCACAGCTCAGTACGTCAACACACCTCTGAATGACTCTGATATCCACGTTTTTGCGTGCCTCATTAAGGACGGAAATGGATGAATCAAAGATCTTTTTGGTATAGTTTTCGGTAGAGTCATTTACGTCTACATGATTGTTTACGTAGGGAATGCCCTTGGCGAGAGACTGGGCCAGCTTAAGCTTGAAGTCCGGAAAACCGTCAGTATTGATTTTCTGACAGAATCTGTGTACTGTCGGCTCTGACACTGCGGCATTTTTTGCGACCTGGGCAATGCTGGCGGCGATCACCTTCTGCGGCTCTTTAAGAACTACATCAGCGATCTTCTTTTCCTTCGGGCTAAACGAATCATATTTCGCTTTAATAAAATCTAAAAAATTCAGCATAAATTATTCTTACTTCAGTTAACTCTCAAATCTTTGTAATACATTTACTGAATTATCCGGCTCCGTACCCGGGGTTATTCAGTATGATCCGGTTATTAATGTATATTTCTATAAAGCAGTTTTACCCAATATAAAAGACAAAGCTGTTACCGGAGAAAAGCTGCATTTAAAAATAAATGTAGTACTTAACAGGACAGAATTTAACAATTTTGTATTTTAATTTATTGTGTTTTTATAGTTTTTATTTATAAAATATTTATACAAATCTGTATATTTGTATATTCTAAAATTTTACGGCGGATATTACATAATTCCAGCCGATAGCCGCATGTATTTATTATTTATATTCTGTATAAAGTTAACAGTGACTGTTTTCACTGTATGTGCCGTTATGCGGAGAAAATATTGCAAAATCTACAGTCGATCACAGATTGTGCCGGGTAAATAAATATTTCATCTGCTGAAGAAAATCATTTTCCGGAATCTTTAAAAAAAATTCCGGGAGAAATTTTCAGACTTATGCAACAAATCATAAGGCTATGTAAATTAATTACATTGTAATAAAATATGATAACGCTTTCAATTAAGATTGATTAATATTGAGATTAACTGTTCAATTATTATTAAAAATATAACCGGTATCATGTTCTTATTCGGAAAAAACGGAGCTGCAGCAGAAAATATACCGGAACTCATAATGTGTTAACTAAATACATAAAAATTAGTTGTGAATGAATTTTCGGACAATGATGAATGAAAATTAATTAGATGTGTCTCTGGTTTACCTCTAAAAAATGACAGAAAAAGATCAGAAATCGGGATACTTTTTCCGGTAAAGGATCTATTTCCTGAGAAAAAACGTACGACGCAGAGATTCTATTTATGGATATTATAGACAGACTGCTGAATATTATTGTCATAACCTGTTATAAATTATATAATATCGGGCAGTTTTCTTAGGTATGACGGATGTCCGGTTATCCCGTTCCAAAGGTGAATCCGGTGCTTAGGCATAAAACGTCATGACAGACTGCCTGAACGGTAGCGGTAATTATTTCGGCAGGACTTTTCAGTTCCTGCCGGTCATTTTATAAAAATAAAAAATTCATTAGGAGTTTTCTGTATGTCTGGATTTGCTTTAGTAGGTGATGTCGGCGGTACCAATGCCCGTATTGCGTTATGTAATCTTGAAACCGGTGAGGTTCAGGATACCGTCGTATACTCTGCTGTTGAGAACGAAAGTCTTGAGGGAGTACTGAAGGCTTACATGAGTGATCATGCCGATCATGAAGTTAAGCAGGCATGTATCGCCATTGCCTGTCCTATTACCGGTGATCACGTATCCATGACCAACAACCCATGGGAATTCTCAATTTCTGAAATGAAGGCAAATCTCGGTCTGGAAAAATTATCAGTAATTAACGATTTTACTGCCCAGTCAATGGCTATTCCTGTACTCGGCAGTGATGACATGGTTAAACTCGGTGGCGGTGAACCTGATAGAGAAAAGCCGGTTGCCGTATACGGTGCCGGTACCGGTCTCGGTGTTGCCCACCTGTTCCATTTTAATGATACCTGGTACAGCGTTCCAGGTGAAGGCGGTCATGTTGATTTCGGACCTAACAGCCCTGAAGAAGACATTCTGTTATCTGTTCTCCGTGAAGAAGTCGGTCATGTTTCCTGTGAAAGACTGTTATCAGGTATGGGCCTTGTAAACATCTACAGAGCAATCGTTCTCTCTGACAACAGAATTCCTGAGAATCTCGAACCTAAGGATGTAACCGGCAGAGCTCTTCAGGATGAACCTGATACCGACTGTCACCGTGCTCTTAACCTCTTCTGTGTAATGATGGGCAGCTTCGGCGGTAACCTTGCTCTTAACATCGGTGCTTTCGGCGGTGTATATATTTCCGGCGGTATCGTTCCACGCTTCCTCCAGTTCTTCAAGAACTCAGGTTTCCGTGTAGCTTTTGAAGACAAGGGCAGATTCAAGAACTATCTGTCAGCTATCCCTGTATATGTAATCACCAATCAGTATACCGGTTTAATCGGTGCGGGTGCTTACTTAAGACAGGAATTAGGCTACAAGCTCTAATTTCAAGGTATCTTGATTAATTCAGCAGGATATACGGAGGACTGATATGATGGATAAAATGTCTTTTCTCCGTTGAGACTGTTATACAGGCCGGAAGTACACTTCCGGTTTGTTGTATTAATACCGTGCTCCGTTACCTGAGGTCATGATATATATTTCCTCCGGTGTTTGAGTGCGGATGACTATAGGAATACTTGTCAAAATGGCCAGAGATAATTCAGCTAAAAATAAAAACATTTCTCACAGAGCTTTGTTTACTAGAGTTGTCCTGCTGCTCCTTTTTATCTCCTCCCTGTTTGTTGCTCTTCTTGTAAGTGAAAAAGGTAGTGTTGTCGTAGTACTGTTTGTCTGCGTGGGGCTTCTGGCCAACTACGTTGTTACCGGTATGAGATCATATCTGTGCTATAAAGGACAGACAGCGGATGACAGACAGCAGGAGCCTGATACCGATCCTTATGCTGATCTTGAAGATGAGGATGAAGAAGGTGGTGAAGAAGATGATGACAATGTGGTTAAGACACCGGTGGAGAAACAGCAGTAAAGGAATAGTATGAATATAAATAACGACAGCAGAACTGATGCCGGGAGAAGCGGTGATTCCGCATCTGACAGTATGAGAGGACTTTCTCAAAGAAGGAATGAGACTGCCGGCGGACTCTTTATAAGAATAATGATATTTGTGGTGCTCGGCAGTGTTTCCATCTATTTCGGACTGACACATGAGCCTGAGCTTATTGAGTCGCAGATCCGTCTGTGGAAGTATGTCAATCTTTATCCTGGACTTGCCGTGGGATTCGGTTGTGTTCTGCTGATACTTGCCGTCCGCATGTTTTTTGCCTATAGAAAAAACAAACGTTAGAAAGTGTACTGTTTTTCAACTTTGATAGTGTTCTATTAAGAAACGGCGGAGGAATAAATCCGGTTTTCTGTAAAAAAATGAGTTGTTTTTTTTCTGAGCCGGAGATAAAGAAAAAACAGATGATGGCTATAATAGTAAAAAGATATTAATTATAATAGTAATCAGATTGTGTTATTATTTATACTCGGGCGTTTGTTTATTTTATAGATTTTATTGATGACAAACGCCATTTTTTTCACCGGTTGTTAACCGGCAGCTTTTTTCAGTCAGAGATATTTTTGGTGAGAATTTAGTTATGAGCAGTAATGAAGATAATGATAAGAATGCTATGCCCGCACCGGATTCTTTTCTGAAAAAGGTTACCAGTTTATTCGGGGAGAAGGCTTCATCGGAAAATAAATCCGGCAAAGGAGAAAAAAAGGATAAAGAGCATAAACAGCATAAAAAGTCCGTATCCCCTGAAAAGTCCGATGATGATATAAAGCTCTGGGAACAGGAATCCTCAGAGCCTGACGACTCTACGTTTGATCATTATTTCGATGATGAGGATGATGATTCAGAGGAGCATTTCGTTACAGCAGAGGATGTAGAGAAGTGCTTCAGCCATGAGGGACCTCTGGCTAAAAGGCCGTCTTATAAAATCCGTCAGGGACAGGTAAATATGGCAAGATATGTTCTTGACGCCATGGATAATCATCGCAATCTTGTTGTTGAAGCAGGTACCGGTGTAGGTAAGACCTTTGGTTATCTGGTGCCGATACTCCTTTCCGGTAAAAAGGCGGTGATTGCCACTTATTCCAAGGCTCTGCAGGATCAGCTTTACAAAAAGGATTTTGAATATCTCACTGAGGCGCTTGATGTTAAGACCAGGGTATTCATGCTGAAGGGCGCATCAAATTATGTATGCGTTAAACGTTTATACACAACCTTCGGTATTGAAATGTCTGACGAGGATGCATCACTCGGCGAACAGATAGATATGTTTGGTAATAACGCCGGAGCCGGTGATCAATACACCGAACTGTATAAGAAACAGCAGAAGGAAATGGAAAAGCTTCAGAATCTTGTCAGTCGGTTTGTCAATACCAGTGAAATGGGAGAGATAGCCGATTTTCGCAGATTCATGACCAAAAATGATCAGAATGTCTCTCTTTATCCTGATGCCAAACTGGTGGTTAATCCTCTGTACTGCCAGAAAAAGAACTGCAAGCACTATGAAAACTGTTTCTTTGTAAAAGCCCGCAAGGCGGCCAAAGCCTCTAAAATTGTGGTGCTTAATCAGGCACTGCTCTGTCACGGCGTGAAAACTGATGATATTCTTTTCGGGAAGCCTGAGGTAGTGGTTATAGATGAGGCTCATAAATTTGAAGGGGTGATGCGTGATGCCTTTTCAGAAGTGCTCAGTGCAGAGAATATTCATGAAGACATTACCCTCCTGAAACAGTCTGATGCATATAAAAAGATTGATAGAGCGATAAAACAGCGTAAACCTAAAAACAGTCAAAATCAGTCAGAACAGCCCGAGACTGATTTTGACAATGAAGAAGAAAAAAGGCTGTTCGGCATAAGAAAAAACTGTTTTACCCGCTTCAATAAAGTCACCACTGATCTCGCTAATTTTGTCGGTAATAAGCAGGAGAACTGCTTTGGCAGGTACATTAAAAATAAATATACAGATGATGACGGTTATATTCTGCCGGAATATAAAAATAATTATGATATCAGTACAACGGCTACCGAAAGAAGAAATCAGGTGCCGGGTAAAACAAAACTGCTTGAAGAACCTAAAAAAGAGGAAGGGCTGATAACAGACCTGGATATAACCAGATTTGATAAAGGCCTGAGAATGCTTGCCATGTTTATTTCTGAAGTGTACGCGGGTATAGATTCTCTCCGGAACTGTCTGGCAGAAACCGGTCTGCTTTCAGGGGAAATAGGCAGTGATAATCTTTCCGCTGCGGACAAGGGAATGCTGGATCAGCTAGATAAGGTAAAGCAGCTATTCAGTGATTTGTACGGTTTTATAAATGATATCATTAAATATCTTAACGGATTCTTCAGTAATAATGCCCTGACCATTTCCCACAGCGGTAGCGATGAGGAGAACAGTTCCCGCTCGTCAGAATACTATTACTGGTATGCCAGAGAGAATGATAAATTTCATATCACCCGTTCACCGGCAAGACCCGGTGCCGAGTTCAGAAGATACTTTCTGAACAAGGAAGGATGTTTCAACAGTTTTATTTTTACAAGTGCCACTATTGACACCAGAAAAAGCAGGGATTCATTCGGTAACGGTTCCTATGACGGGGAACCTGAGGTTGATTTTACAGATTTCAGGGAAGGCATCGGTTTAAGCAGAAAGGATACGGTATGCAGACAGGTGTCCAGTCCGTTTGATTTCGCACATAATGCACTTCTCTGTATTCCGTCAGAACTCGATAATTATGCCGACTACCGGGATAAAAGCGGCAGCACTAAAGTACTTGATTCATATGAAACACTCCGTATGCTGGCTCCGGTGATTAATGCTACGGAAGGAGGGATCTTTATTCTGGTGACATCATATGACAGCTGCCGTCGCTATTCGGATATGCTGAACGGTAATCAGATAAGTAAATTCGGTTTCAGTCAGAGAAGAAAATGCTTTGTTCAGGGGGAAAACTCCAATAATAAACTAATCGAGGATTTTAAAAAGGATGGTAACGCCATTCTGGTTGGCACAAAGTCATTCTGGGAGGGGGTAGATATCCCCGGGGATGCTCTGTCACTTGTCATTATTGAAAAAATACCTTTCCCTCAGCGCAATGTTCATCATTATATGGCTAAGTATCAGGCGGAATCCACCGGTAGTGGCAGGGGATTTGAAAAAGTGGACATACCATCGGCGATTATAGATTTAAAACAGGGGGCCGGTCGTCTTATCCGATCTGAAAAGGATAAGGGTGCGGTTATTATCTGTGCCAAGGCACTGCTTCCTAACAGCAGGAAGAGCTACCGTACCAGAATCCTTGACAGTCTTTCCTATTTCACCATTACCAACAGTATGGATGATGTTATAGAACTGCTCAGGAAAAAATAGAAGTTTTAA
>OMYE01000159.1 GCA_900315145.1 uncultured Pseudomonadota bacterium
GAAAACCGTACACGGTTGAATCTTTAAATTTGGTGGAACACCTGGATTACAAGGAAATGTATCATCCGTCAGCTCCGCCGGTTTCTTCGGAACTCAACACTCCTCCGGACCAATAAAATCTTAATCTTACCAACTCGAGAGGTTCCTGTTATGGAAACCTCCGGGTAACCTTTCCTTGAATGGCATTGATCGATTTTTATGCTCTGTAGGGACTGTGAATAGTAACCGGCTTTAAATAAATTTTTTAAGGAAAAGTATCAAATTCGGGATAAAAATGGCACGATTTTTTCATGCAATAAATTTATGTTAGATTTTTATAGGTTTATTTATGGCTATTATTGTTTCCACAAATGTGTCATCGTTGAATGCACAACGAAGTCTTTCTGTAGCTACACGTCAGCTTGACAACTCTTATAAAAATTTATCTTCAGGTTTGCGAATAAACAGTGCCAAAGATGATGCTGCAGGTTTGCAGATTTCAGATAGAATGGTTTCTCAGATCAACGGTCTCCAGCAAGGAAATCGTAATGCAAATGATGGAATTTCTATGTTGCAGGTTGCTGAAGGTGCATTAGATCAGATAACCCAGAATCTACAGCGTATAAGGGTATTGGCGATTCAGTCTGCGAATGGTACCAATTCAACATCTGAAAGAATTGCATTGCAGGAGGAGGTTGCTCAACTTTCTGCGGAGATCAATAGAATTGCCAAAAATACGTCATTTGGTGGAAATCCTCTGCTAGATGGAGAACAGGATTTTATATACAATCAGTACGATACAGAAGGTTTTAAAACAATCAAGCCTATAAGTCAGCAACATCCAGCAGATCCGACAATATCCTGTAGAGATGAAAATCACTCGTCAAAACGATTTTCATTTCAAGTAGGGTCGAATTCGTATCAAACTATTGATATTAATTTAGGAATAAAGACGGATGAAATATACTGCAATGCAGGATGCCGCAGAACTTTTCCTACTACAGCTTTTCTGAGTTGCGATCTTAACGGATTGTATTTTGCTTCTGGTGAACCGAATACACATCAAACTAGAGTTATAGATCGTGATGAAGATCCTTCGGAACGAACAACAGGATTTTGCATTGGCGACGATGGTTTGGTTTGTCTTGATGTTTCAACTTTTGAAGCAGCCGAGAATGTTATCAAGTATTCTAATGGTTATATAGGAATAATTGATAGTATGCGCTCAGAGATGGGTGCTATTATGAATCGTCTTGAGTCCACCATATCCAATCAAGAAAATGTTGTAGAGAATGTGAGTGATTCTCGTTCGCGCATTCGTGATGCTGATTATGCCTCAGAAACAGCAAAAATGGCAGCATTGAATATTATGCAACAAGCTTCTACTTCCATCCTTACTCAAGCTAATACATTGCCACAGATAGCTATGCAACTTTTGGGAGCATAGTTATCTTATATATTTTTTTTTTTCGATTTTTTCATATTACAGCGAAAAGTATTATCGTAAAATTTGACAGTGTTCTAGTGTATATACAGCTTTTAACTAGATTTTGTCAATGATTCTATTTTTCTCCAGATGAGACTTTGATATTATCCGTAATTCCCGCCACCTAATTCTAACCACACTATCATAATTAGGGGCTGTAGGCTTGTAATCATTGATTCCGTGGTTAGAAATTAGTTGTGATATCTCGCGGAATTTTGTTATAATGTGGTTAGAATAGTTATAACCACATTTATTTCGAGTTATGTTTATAGTTTACCAAGAGAAAAAAGGAATTGAGTATGCAACGCTGACGAAATCTATTCGGAAGGGTGCTACAGTCTCAAAAGAATACATCAATCTCGGAAGAGTCATTGATAAAGAGAAAGGGGTTTACCAAAATCGAAAAAGAGGAGTTTTTACCTATGATCCGAAAACAGACGAATATGGAATTTGTCCGGAGGATATAATACCACCTAAAGTAGTCAAAAGAGGTGAGTACTACACTATAGGGCATAAGCAACATTCTCTTTTGGTTCTAAGATTTGGGGATATATTTTTCTTTGACAAGTTTCTTAAGCAACTTGATTTTTATGAGATCATAGATTCCATACCATACAGTAATAAAGACACTCTACATGCTTTAGTAGCATTTTACTCATTATCTTCAATTGCGAATTACGGGATTCAGGATTGGTATGAACTGAGCTATGCCAAAGTTATTTACCCGAACGCTGTTTTATCTTCTCAAAGGGTTAGCGAACTTCTTGCAAAGATAGGAAAGGAAGAATCTAAACGAGCTTTTCTGAGCAAGTATTGTGAGTTTGTAAAAAAATGCCAGATGCAGGACCAGAAAGGAGATTTTGGATTAAGCAAAGAGATTGATGACGCAATCCTGATAGATAGCACAGGTCTTCCAAATGATATAAAAATGGCGGTTACCGGTGTCAACAACCATAACGGAAATATCAGTGTTGAAGTAAGACTTATATATGTAGTTCAGCAAAAAACAGGACTTCCATTGTTTTTTAGGTATGTAGCAGGAAATGTGGTAGATTCCACAACTGTAAAAAGAACAATAGAAGAAATGAAAGGTCTGGGGATCAACACAAAATTTGCTCTTCTCGATTCTGGATATTACAACGGGATCAATGCAGATATACTTATGGATGCAGGTATTTCATTTATCTCCAGGGTAGGAACAAATCATAATATTTTTAAAAATGCATTCAGTACTCTTCGTAAGGATCTTGAAAGCAAAGACAATCTGGTGAAGCATAACAGCAGGGTTTACTTTATTGTTGAAATAAAAGTAAAAATAGGAAAGAACAAAAATCGTGATGCATATGGATATTTTTGCCTTGATACAACGATGAGAAACGAAAGTCAAAAAAGGATCAATGCGGAGTTAGCCGATGAAGATATGGAAGAAGAAAAACTGTATGATTCCATGCAATCGGCAGGTTTGTTTATGCTGGTATGCACAAGAAAGGTAGAAAAACAAAATCTTTTAGGCTTGTACTTTACAAGGAATCAGGTTGAAGAAATTTTTAAAATAGGCAAAGGTGGAGGAAAAATGCTTCCAATATGTGTAGAGTCGGAAGAAACCTTTAGAGGCCATTTGCTGATCACGTTCATAACCTCGGTCATATTAAAAGTGTTGATGGACCGGTTGCTGGATACGGGTTATAGTCCAGAAAAAATTTTTTCAGTACTCCAGTATCAGATTGTTCAGATATTTCCTAAATACCTGTTGACCTCTGAGCCGGTAAAAAAGATGAACGAAATATATTCTCAATTTAAAATGAAGTGTCCAACCACAATAGAGTACACTCCTAGTGAAGACGAATTGAAGCGAATGTGTGCTGTACAACAAAACGGTGCATAGGACCAGGACTCTTGTGGTTAGAATTAGGTGGCGGGAATTACGGTTAACTAGCATCAAAGGTTATTATGGAGCGTTTACAAAACTTATGGTACATCCGCAGTTCCGTCGTCGTGGATATGGAAGAATGCTTCTTTCAGCCATCGAAGCTGAATTTGCCGGTAAACGCTGTGTTCTGTT